>NZ_JAAGPK010000088.1:0-35428 GCF_017104685.1 Burkholderia sp. Tr-20355
TGCACACGCTGCCCGCGAGCACGAGCCGCAGCGGCGTCGCGCGCCAGCCGCCGGCCGCGGCGATCGCGCACGCGGCGGCGGCCAGCCCGCAGACGAACAGCAGCGGCACCGACGCGACGCCCGCCAGCGCCGGCACGAGCATCGCCGCGAGCAGGCCGAGCTGGGCGCCGCCCGTGACGCCGAGCAGGTCGGGCGACGCGAGCGGATTGCGCGTGAGCGACTGGAACAACGCGCCGGCGATCCCGAGGCAACCGCCCGCGACGAGCGCGGCCGCGACGCGCGGCAGGTTGAGGTCGAACAGGAACACGTGCGCGAGCGCCGCGGCATCGCTGCCGGGCGCCGCGTCCCACCACACGCGCAGGTCGGGCGCGACACGCAGCGCCGCGAGTACGGCGATCAGCGCGACAAGGCCGAACGCGATCGCGCCGGCCCGCCCGGTAGCCGCGCCCTTGCCCGCCGCCGCGAGGCGCTTGCGCATCGCGAACGTCGTCATACGGCGAGATCCCGGTCGAAGACGCCGGCCGCCCGCGGCGCGCCGTCGGTGGTCGGACCGTAGGCCGGTACGCACATCGGCGCGCCCGTCTGCGGATGCGCGAGCTTCAGCATGTCGACGCCGAACGCCGCGCGCAGCCGCGCCGGATCGAGCATCGCGTCGGGCGTGCCCTGCGCGACGAGACGGCCCGCGCGCATCAGCACGATCTCGTCGCTGTACGCGGCCGCCTGGTTCAGGTCGTGCAGCACCCATACGATCGTCAGCCCGCGCGTGCGGTTCAGCGTGCGCAGTGCGTCGAGGATGTCGAGCTGGTGATGGATGTCGAGATAGGTCGTCGGTTCGTCGAGCAGCACGATCGGCGCCTGCTGCGCGAGCGCCATCGCGATCCACGCGCGCTGGCGTTCCCCGCCCGACAGCGCGCCGACGTCGCGCTCCGCGTCGTCGGCGAGGCCGCTCGTGTCGAGCGCCTCGTCGATCGCCGCATGGTCGGCCCGCGACAGGCCGCGCAGGAAGCCGCCGTACGCATAGCGCCCGTAGGCGACGAGTTCGCGCACCGTGAGGCCCGACGGAATCTGGTTGAACTGCGCGAGCATCGTCAGCTCGCGCGCGAGCGCGCGACGGCGAAACGATGCGAGCGGCCGGCCGTTCACTTCGACATGGCCGGCACGCGCGGGCTGCAGGCCCGCGAGCGTGCGCAGCAGCGTGCTCTTGCCGCAGCCGTTCGGTCCGCACAGCGCGGTGACGCGGCCGGCCGCGATCGACAGGTCCAGCCCGTCGATCACGACATGGTCGCGATACCCTACCGACAGCCCGCGCGCGGCAAGCGCGGCGGTACTACGCGTCATCAATCCTCCGTTCGGTCGCGCGGGACCGTATAGCTCTGCGCCATCGCGACGACGACCTTGCGCGGCCCCTCGAACGGGTCGCGCGCGTGCGCGGTCAGCATGTTGTCGAGCATCAGCACGTCGCCGGTGCGCCACGGGAACACGATGCGCTGCTGGTCGAGCACGCCGCGAATCTCCGCGAGCGCGTCGGCCTCGAGCGGTTCGCCGTCGCCGTAGTACACGTTGCGCGGCACGTTCTCGAGCCCGACCGCATCGACGAGCGCTTCCTGCATGTCATCGTCGAGCGCCGACAGGTGGAACAGGTTCGCCTGGTTGAACCACACGCGGTCGCCGGTGCGTGGATGGCGCGCGACGGCCTGGCAGCGTTCGCGCGTGCGCAGCAGCAGCTCGCCGTCGTCGTCGGTGCGCCACGCGCATTCGATGCCGCGCGCCGCGCACATCCGCTCGACCTCGGCCGGCTCGTCGGTGCCGAACGACTGCTGCCACGGCAGGTCGAGCCCCTGGCCGAAATTGCGCACGTACAGCAGCTCGCGCTTCTTGAAACGCGCGACCAGCGCCGGATCGAGCGCGCGATATACCGCGCGACTGTCCGCGATCGGCGTGGCGCCGCCCTTCGGCGCGGCGAGCGCGCAGTGGAACCAGATCCGCAGCGGCCATTCGCGCGTGTACGACTGCTCGTTGTGCAGCGGAATCGCGCGGTGCGGCGGATATTCGGTCGACGTGTAGACCGCGCCCTCGACCTGGCTGCGCGGCGTCGACGCGTATTCATAGCCGATCAGCGGATCGCCGAACGATGCCGCGAACTGCTGGAACGCGTCGATCGACGGCACGTGAAAACCCGTGAACAGCACACCGCCCGCCCGTTCGAGCGTGTCGGCCGCGATCTCGCGCGCGAGCGGCGCGACATCGTCGATCGACATCCCGTCGCCGCCGCGCGGCGACACGACGGTGGGCAGCCCCGGCTCGATACGCAGGTCGTCGAGCGTCGGCAACGAAAGCAGGGTCATGCAACGTCCTCTTCAGGTGGCGCGCCGGATCACGGCGCAGCAGGTCACGATGCGCGTGTCGCGCGCTCGCCGTCCATCGCGCGGCGCAGGCTCGCCGGGCGCATGTCGGTCCAGACGGTCTCGATGTGCGCGAGACAGTCCGCCTTCGGGCCGCTCACGCCGACTTCGCACCAGCCGGCCGGCACGGGCCGGAACGTCGGCCAGATCGAATACTGTTCTTCGTCGTTGATGACGACCGTGTAGACGAGATCGTCGGTGTCGGCGGTAGGCGTCGGGGCTTGCGTCATGATCGGAAATCGCTGAGGCGGTTGAAGGAGGCGAAGCGGCGGTTTCGGCCGCTCCTGCCTGATAGACGATTGGCCGGCGCGTTTTTTTACCGCCGCCGCGCGCGGCCGCCCAGGAACACCGGGCATGCGACGCCGCGATGGCACGCGTCGAGGCATTCCGCGCAGTGGCGCTCCGCGTCGCGCACCATGAAATGCACGAGCGTCTGCGATACGTTCAGCGCGCGCGCCGCGGTCTGCAGCGTTTCCTCGCGCAGCCGCACCATCTCGAAGGCCGCGCGGCTGCGCGCCGGCAGGTCGTCGAGTGCGGCCCACACGCGCCGCAGCGTGTCGCGCGTCATCAGCGCGGCTTCCGGTGTCGGCTCGGGCGACGGCACGTCGAAGCCGTCGTCCTCTTCCGTGTGATAGACGTTTTCGAGGCTTTGCCGGCGGCACGCGTCGATCGACGCATTGCGCACCATCCGCGTCACGTACGCGACCGGCTGGCGCACCGCGTCCTGGTTCGGGAATTCGACGAGCTTCACGAACACGTCGTGCACGACGTCCTCGGCGCGGCTCGCGCACCCGACGAAGCCGCGCGCGACATTGACGAGCATCGCGCGATGCGAGATCAGCACATCGAGCAGCGCGCCCTGCGCGCGGGGCTCCGACGCACGGCGCGTACGCGGCGCGGCGCGCGGCGGCAGGTCCGGACAACTGCCGAGGAACGGGTTCGCCGCTGCCGCCGCCGGTCGGTCGAGCACTTCCGCCATGGCCATCGATCTGCTCCGTCTAATTCCGAGATAGCGCAATTTAACGTAAACGCAAATCATTCTCAATCCGATTACAGGATGACCCTTTCAGTTGTCAGGATTTGTCTGAACAATCGACGGAATCGTTGTGCGGGCGGAGGGAGCGTGCGTTCGTCCGGCGTACCCGGCTTGCGGGCGGCCGACGCGATCTTTCACGCGCCTGACGAAACGCCTGCACGTGTCATGGGCGGTAGCAACTTCTTACTACGTGAAATTTTGGGGGCTCGTACGATCGACTTGCCGTTTCCAAGGGAGAAAACCATGAAATCCATCGTGTTGTCCGCTGTCATGGCTGGCGCGTTGTCGAGCGTGATGCTGACCGGATGCGTTGCCTACCCCGGCCCTGCCGAAGTCACGATCGGCTGGCATGGCGATCGGTACTGGGACGGCAATCGCTATTGGGAGCGCCGCGACTGGGAAGCCCGGCACCCCGGCCCGCGTGACGACCGCCGCGACGACCGTCGCGACGATCAGCGGCCGCAGTGGTAAAGAAAGGCCGCTCCCCTGATCCGCCATTCAACGACAGGAACTCGACATGAAAACGCTACTGAAAACCCTGACCGCCGCGGCCGTCGCCGCCGCCGTGCTCGTACCGGCCATGGCCGAAGCGCATCCGCATCGCGTATGCCACTTCGAGCATCACCACCACAAGGTGTGCCGCTGGGTGCGTTGAGCGCCGTGCGGCAGATGCGGAAAAGCGCCGGCAAGCCGGCGCTTTTTTATCGTCGCGACAGGAACGGACCGGATGGCCGGGCGCTAGCGCTGCCAGTGCTCCGGCGCCAGCCCTGCCTGAAACGACAGGATCACCGCGAGCCCGGCGCCGTTGATACCGTCCGCCAACTCGACCGCCCCTTCGCGAGACTGCGCGATTCGACATGGGAGGGCGACGCGTCGCGCTGGTAAAAGCCAGCGATCGTCTTCCCGGCCGCACTGACCGTCGCACCATAGTCGTGACCGCCGCGCGGCCCGCCGAGGTCGTCGAGTACCGTCAACGCATACCCGCCGACCGACATCGTCTGCGCATGCGCCGCGCCCATCGTCGAGACAACGAACAGGACGGCCATCGTGGTGCCCTTCAAGCGTATCCCGTCTCCTCCGGGACAAAACGCCCGGCTGTCGCCCCTCGCATTCGCCCGCGTCAGTAGATGAACAGCCGGATCGTCGCCGTCGCGTCGAACCGACCAATCTTCGGCGGCCCGAACGACTTCAGCACCGCGTCCATCAATACGCTCTGGTTCATGACGTTGGACGGGAATTGAGCCAGGTTGAACTGTTCGTTGAACGGAATCGCCTTGCCCTGACTGTCCTCGATGCCGATCCCGAAATTACTGTCCTTCGCGGGCACCAGCAAGCCGTTCTGCACCGGATAGCTCGTTTCGAAGTACCCGTCGACGCGTACCGCAACGTTGCATTTCTTCGTCAACGACAGCGAAAACCGCTTGCGCGGCACCGCCGGCAGGAAGCCGTTGCCCACCGCCTGCACCTGCCCGAAATTGACGATGCCCGGCTCGGGAGTCACGAGCACGTCGACGAAGCACGGTGTCGGCTTGAGATTGCGTAGCCCGCTCAGGCGGTACTGGAAGCTCGGGTTGTAAGCATTCAGCCCGAACTCGCCGTCGAACTGGAACACCGTATAGATGTCGCTCGGCGGTTGAACCCAGTTGCCCTTCTTGCGTACGACAACCTGATAGTCGATGCTGATTCGCGTCTGCTGGCAACGCTTACGGTCGAAGTCGTACCTGCTGCACGGCGGCACCGAATAGCCGGTGAACACCCCACCCCCGCGGTTGCTGGTCTTGTCGAAGTAATCGACCCCCTGGTAGCGGATACCGATCTCGAGCCCCCATGCGGCAGGATTCGTGCGGTTCGGATTCGCGTAGAAATAGATGTTGTCGACCACTTTCAGGCTGCTGTCGTCACCCAGGTCCTTGTAGCAATAACCCGAGGTTGTGCGCACGGGCGACACCCAGATCACATAGCCGTCCGGCGCATCGGTCGGATACGACGCCACGCCGCCGATTGGCTCCGTCAACGAAGTTGCGCCGCTGTTGGTCAGGCAGCGCAGCGCCCAGGCGGGCTGCACGGCCGCGACCAGCAGCAGGAGCACGATCCAGCGTAACCAGGCCGCGGAGGATGCCCGAAGATGCATTCGCCCGCTCATTTCTTCACGCTCCTGCAGGCACCGGCGTCGCACGCATACTCGACCGCCACCTGGCCGCCGTAATCGTCGATATGCGTGACGAACAGCGTCGACGGCGTCGCGGCCTTGAACGGCACGTCGGCCGTGCTCATCGGGCTCACCATCACCGGCTCGATCGGCACCGGCGTCTTCTGCGCGCCCGCGCTCACGTCGACCACCGTCACGTGATACGGCGTCGGGTTGTCGAACACCAGCTTGTGCGCGGCCGCGTCGACGCGCAGCGTCATCGGCAGCGTCCAGTCCTCGTCGCGCGCGGGCTGCACGGCCTTCGGCCGGTAAAACAGCTTCATCTGCGTATGCAGTGCGATCTGCAGCGTGTTCGGCGTGTCGGTCTTCGGCGGCACTTCGCGGATGTTCAGGTAGAACACCGATTCCCGGTCGGCCGGCAGCTCGGTGCCCGGCAGCTTCGCGATCCGCAGCACGTTGCGCTCGTTCGCCTCGACGCGCTGCAGCGGCGGCACGACCATCAGCGGCGTCGCGATCTTGTTGCCCTTCGTGTCCTCGAGCCAGGACTGCACGAGATACGGATACGTCGTGCTCTTGTTGGTGATCGTGACGATCGCCGCCTGTTCGCCTTCGTTGAAGATCACGCGCGTGCGGTCGGGCACGATCGCCGCCTGCGCGGCGCCCGCGAGCAACGTACCGGCGGTCGCGAGCACGCACCATGCGCGCCGCGAAAAGGAAAGGGAGAAAGCGTTCTTCATCGCTGGATCCATGAAATCATCGTTCGACCCGCGCGGCCGCTGCATGCGACTCGCCGGACGTCTGGCACGTCACCGGGATCGGCGTGCCTTCGAGTTGAAGCTGGTTCGGCAGTGCATCGACCGTGCAGAGCGTGCGTTCGCCCGCGCGCACCGCCAGCGTCGACTTCGGCTGAACCTGGGTCAGGAACGCCGCACCGCCCTCGCCGACGATGCCGAGCTCCTTGCCGTTCGCCGCGTCCTGCACCGACGCCCCGAACGGCAACGGCTTGCCGGCTGCATCCGTCAGCGTCAGGTACAGGTTGCTGCCGCGCGCGGCGGAGAACTTCACGAAGCCGATCGCACCATCGGTCAGCACCATGCGCTGGATCGGGTTCGTCACCTGCACTTCGAGCGGCAGCTTCTCGACGTTGACCGTCGCGTCGTACACGTTGTACGGCGAGATGCCGTCGAGCACCGCGTAGCCGCGCGAATCCGTACGCGCGAGCGTGCCGGACAGCGGCACGTCGGGCACGCCGTCGGTCGACACCAGCAGGCGCGTATCGCCCGCATTGCCGTTCGCGTGCGCGGACACGCCGTACTGCGTCGCGACGAACGAGCCGTCGACTTCGAGCGACGCGGCCGCGTAGGCATTCGCGAGCGTCGACGCCTGCGCGGTGAGCTGGTACGCCGACGTGCGCTGGCGGAAGCTCGCGTTCGCCGACGCGCGGCCGTCGGTTTCACCCGCATTGACCTGATAGGTGCGGCCGGCCAGATCGTCGTAGATATAGCCGGCGTTCACGCTCGTGCTGCCGCTGCCGGTCGTCAGGTTCGACGTGACCGTGTGGCGACCGCCGATCGGCAGCGTGGCGGTCACCGAGAACTGGTTGCCGCTCGCGCCCGCGCTCTGCGTGCGAAACGCCGACACGCTGACGTTCAGGTTGCGCAGCGTGCCGATCGAGAACGCACGCGTCAGCGTGAGGCCGACACGCTGCTCGGACGAACGCGCCCAGTAGGTCGTCTGGTCGTATGAAAAATAGGTCGACGTGTCGCCGAAACGCTTCGACATCGTCGCCGAATAGCGCTGCTTGCTGTTGGCAAGACCGTACGCGGTCGGGTCGCCCGAGAATTGCGCGAAGTTCGTGTACTCGCGCTCGGAAAAGCGATAGCCGAAGAAGCGCACGTCGGCATCGAGCCCGTCGAAGTGCTTCGAGTAGTTGATGCGATACGAGTTGCCGTTGCGCGTCGCGCCGCTCCACCACAGCCGTGCACGCGCATGCGTGACGTCGGCCGACACCGCGCCGAACGCGCCGAAATCGCGGCCGACGCCGAGCGCGACCGACGTATAGCCCGATGCCGCGATGAAGCCGCCGTAGGCGGTGATGTCGAACGGCAAGCCGTACGCGATTTCGCCGAAGCCGAAGAACGGCGTGATGCCGGCGCCGCCGAACAGGCGCGGCTTGCCGACCGCGGCCTTGTAGCGCAGCTGCCCGGTGCGCGCGAGAAACGGCACGGCGGCCGTCGTCACCTGGAAGCGCTGGACGCTGCCGTCCTCCTCCTCGACCGCGACGTCGAGCGTGCCCTGCACGCTCGTGTTGATGTTCTGCAGCGCGAATGCGCCGGGCGACACGCGCGTCACGTACAGCACGCGGCCCGCCTGCGACACCGTCACGGTCGCGTTGGTGCGCGCGACGCCCGAGATCAGCGGCGCATAGCCGCGCAGCGAAGGCGGCAGCATGCGGTCGTCGCTGCGGATCGACGCGCCGGTCAGCGCGAACGTGTCGAAGATGTCGGAGGTCAGGTAGTCGTCGCCGAACGTCACCGTCGACTGGATCGACGGCAGCGCGCGGAATGCATACAGCCGGCTGAAGCGGAACGTGCGGTCCGCGTACGCCGTGTTGCCCACGTTCGATTGCGCCTGGTAGTCGCCGCGAAAGCGCCATGCATCCCAGTTCGCGCCAACCGTCCCGTAGGCCTGGACCGAATTCGTCTGCCCGCCGCCCGCACCGAAGTTGCGGTTCGTGTTGGCGATCACGCGATAGTCGAGCATCGCGCCCGGAATCCCTTCGGACCAGCGCTCCGGCGGCAGATAGGTCGAATCGGTGAATTCGAGCGCGGCTTGCGGAATCGTGATCTTGAGCCGCCCGTCGCTCTTCAGGTAACGCACGGTCGCGCCCTCGATCGCGCCGAGGTCGACGCAACGTCCGCCCTGGAAGCGCGGCAGGTCCTTCGCGAGCGACGGTTTCAGCCCGAACTGCGCGACGAGTTCCGGGGGCAGGCACGGCTTGCCCGCGCCGGATGAGTCGAGCGCGATGAACTGGATCGCCTGCAGCCCGTAGAACAGGTCGTTGACCTGCACGTCGAGCATGTACTCGCCCGGTAACGTGAAGTCCGCCTGCGAGAACTGCGACAGATCGACATTGTTCGTGCCGTCGATGTTCAGGAACGACGAATTGAATTCCGTCGCATGGCTCTGGCTGCCGACGACCAGCACGGAGACGCAAAGGAAGGAATGTCTGATTCGCACGCGGCGCTACCGGAAGTCCAAGAAGAAGAAAACGGGAGGAAGGAAGAAGGAGGAAGGGATGCGCGCATCCCTCCTCCGGTACGGCCGCTTACTGGTAACGGACCGTGAAGTTGGCGACGCCGTCGGCGGTACCCGGCGTCACGCCGGCTGCCGTCGCTTCGTACATCGCTGCGAAGCGGGCGATGTTCGTGCCGTTCTGCAGCACGGTCGGTGCCTTTTGCTCGGCGCCGTTGTCGAGGTATTCGCCCGACGCCGCCTGCAGGCGGATGCCGACGTTGGTCGCCGAACCGATCGTGGCGAGCAGCTTCGGCTGGCCCGCGCTCGACGTGCCCGTGAACGTGAAGTAAGCGTTCTGCGCGATGCTCGTGTCGCAGTCGGTCAGCTTGATGTCGAAGTTGGTCGGCGTGGACTTGTCGCCGGCTTGCTTGAACACGTTGGTCGGCACCTTGCCGAGGTTCACGGTCTGGTTGACCGAGCCCGAGTCGATGCCGCATGCGCCCGCGACGATCTCGCCCGTGAAGTTGATCGTGCCGGTGCCCGCTGCGAAGGCCGAGGTGGACAGGGCCGCGAGTGCGACAGCGGTCAGGATGGATTTTTTCATGACGTTTCCCGTAAGGAGTGCAAATGGAATGGACGACGTATCGGACACAAACGGCAGCGCATGGCGGCTCCCGTCCGACACGAGGCGGCATTATCGAGATAATCGTGAAAGTTTTCTGTAAATCATTGTCAAATGCTTATGACAATCTCCGATTTACCCCTCTTGAACCACATTCCTTCCGCTCGATTTCCAATCCCGCATTTTCCATCCGCAGTCCTTCTTTATTTCACGGAACCGATTGAAGATTAAGGGAAATTCTTTCCGATAACCGTCGACACCCCGCATCGCCCCGCCTGTATTGACCCCGGCAATCACCGCCAATCAAAAGACAAAATATTGTCCAATGCCGCCATCGTTGTCCGGAGACAACGGCAATCTCAAATCATTTTCAACTGACAGGAAATTAACCGAGGTATTTAACCAATACGGAATCGCCGCGCAAACGATTGCGAAAAGATACAAACGTTTTACTGCGACACTTTGCCGCCATGATTAATTCCAATTCATTGATTAATCCATTCGTCAATTGCCCATTTGAAATCGCACGCTTGCGCGGTCATCGGAACGCGATTGGCCGGCCCGGAGGAACGAGACGAAGAGACGAGAATGCAGCGCATACGTTTGCGCCGGCAGGCGACACGAGCGGTCGCCGGATGCGGGTTGCCGCGGAAGGCGCGCGTGCGCCCCGCCGCGAAATGAATCACACCTGGAGGATTCGCCGGACAGCGAAAGGAAGTGCCGACAGCGACCGGCGATACGGCCGGCAGCACGACTGTCGCGGCGGCGGCCGCACGCCGGATCGTACCGCCGCCGTCATGTCGTGCGGTGCGCCGCGGCACCGGGCGACGACACGCATGTCACGCGGAAATCGCCGCCTCGGCCGAGGCCGGTGTCCAGCCGCCACCGAGCGCGCGGTACAGCGCGATCGCATTCGCGAGCCTGAGCTGCTTGAGCCGGATCAGCTCCTGCCCCGACTCGTACGTGCTGCGCTGCGCGTCGAGCAGTTCGAGATACGTCGCGACACCGCCCGCATAACGACGCTCGGCGAGCTTCAGCCGCGCGCCGTCGGCCGCATACACCGCCTGTTGCGCGGCAAGCTGGCGATCGATCCAGTCGCGCGCGGCGAACGCGTCGGCCACTTCACGGAACGCGGTCTGCACCGCCTTCTCGTATTCGGCGACCGCGATGTGCTTGCGTGCGTTCGCGACGTCGAGATTCGCGCGATTGCGGCCGCCCGCGAAGATCGGCAGCGTGATGCGCGGCGCGAACGTCCATACGCTCGTGCCGGCCGAGAACAGGCTCGAAAACGCGTCGCTGACCGAGCCGTAGTCGGTGGTCAACGCGATGCGCGGAAAGAACGCCGCGCGCGCGGCGCCGATCTGCGCGTTGGCGGCCTTGAGCCGCGCCTCGGCCTGCCGGATGTCCGGCCGCCGTTCGAGCAGCGCGCTCGGCGCGCCCGGCGCCACCGGTGCGATCGACAGCGTGTCGAGCGCGCTCGCGTCGTCGAGCACGTTGCGTGCGAAGTCACCCGCCAGCAGCTGCAGCGCCCGCACGGCCTGCGCATGCTCGCGCTGCAGCGCGGCCTGCGAGGCACGCGCGGAGGCCACCAGCATCTCGGCCGAGCGCAGCTCGATCGCGTCGCTCGTGCCGGCCGCATAACGACGCTGCGTGAGCGCGGCCATGCGTTCGCGCGCATCGAGCGTGCGCTGCGCGAGCGCAAGCTGTTCGTGCAGCGAGCGTTCCGACACGTACGCGCCCGCCACTTCGGCGATCACGCCGATGCGAACCGTGCGCTGCGCGTCGGCCGTCGCGAAATACTCGGCAAGCGCCGCATCGGACAGGTTGCGCACGCGGCCGAACAGGTCGAGCTCGTACGCGCTGACGCCGACGCCCGCGCGGTACAGCCCGCTGATCGCGCTTTCGCGCACGACCGGGTCGTACTGGCGGGCGCGCTCGTAGCCGAGATTCGCATCGACCGACGGCATCAGGTCCGCGCGCTGCACGCCGTACAGCGCGCGCGCTTCGTCGAGCCGGCCGGCCGCGATCCGCACGTCGCGGTTGTTGGCGAGCGCGGCGTCGATCCACGCCTGCAGCGCCGGATCGGTGAAATACGCGTGCCAGTCGTCGAGCAGCGCGGCATCCCGCGCCGCAACCGGTTCGGCGGCCGGCGCCGCGCTGCCGTCGACCGGCGCATAGCTCGACGGCACCGGTGCCGCGGGCCGCTCGTAACGCGGGGCGAGCGAGCACCCGGCGAGCGCGAGCGCGGCGACCAGCGCGAGCCGAACCCGCAGCGCCGCGCGTGCATTCAGCGCAACCATCATTGCGAACCCTCCATCGCCGCCGGCCGCGCCCCGCCGCGCCGGCGCGGGCCGACGTCGAACAGGCGGCCGACGATCACGAAAAACAGCGGGACGAGGAACACCGCGAGCACGGTCGCCGTGATCACGCCGCCGAGCACGCCGGTGCCGATCGCCATCTGCGCGCCGGACGCGGCGCCCGACGCGAACGCGAGCGGCAGCACGCCGACGCCGAACGCGAGCGACGTCATCACGATCGGCCGCAGCCGCAGGCGTGCGGCCTCGAGCGCGGCGTCGACGAGCGACATGCGCTGCGCGACGAGATCCTTCGCGACTTCGACGATCAGGATCGCGTTCTTCGCGGACAGCCCGATCGTCGCGATCAGCCCCACCTTGAAATAGATGTCGTTCGGCATCGCCCGCAGCGTGACGCCGAGCACCGCGCCGATCACGCCGAGCGGGACGACCAGCATCACCGCGAACGGGATCGACCAGCTCTCGTAGAGTGCCGCGAGCGCCAGGAACACGACGAGCACCGACAGCGCGAACAGCATCGGCGCCTGCGCGCCCGACAGCCGCTCCTCGAACGATTGCCCCGACCACGCATAACCGATGCCGGCCGGCAGCTGCGCGGCGATCCGCTCGATCGCGGTCATCGCCTCGCCGCTGCTGTGGCCTGCCGCGGCCGAACCGTTGATCGTGAACGACGGATAGCCGTTGTAGCGCGTGAGCTGCGGCGGCCCGAGCGTCCAGTGCAGCGTCGTGAACGCCGCGAGCGGCACCATCTCGCCGCGCGCGTTGCGCACGCGCAGCTTCTTCACGTCGTCCGGATCGAGCCGGTGCAGCCCGTCGGCCTGCACCATCACGCGCCGCACCTGCGTGCCGTGCATGAAGTCGCCGATATAGTCCGAACCGAACATCACCGCGAGCGTCGTATTGATCTCGTCCATCGACACGCCGAGCGCGGACGCCTTCGCGCGATCGATGTCGAGCTTCAGTTGCGGCGCATCCTGCGTGCCCGCGAACATCAGGTCGGTCAGCGCACGGTCCTTGCCGCCCGCGGCGAGCAGCTGTTCGCGCGCGGCGCTGAACGTCGCGTAATCGAGCCCGCCGCGGTTCTGCAGCCGGAAGTCGAAGCCGCTCGACGAGCCGAGATCGGGCAGCGCCGGCGCGTTCATCGCGAACACCGTGGTGTTCGGCGTGCCCGCGAATCGCGCGTTGATGCGCGCGACGATCGACTGCACGTGATCGCGTTCCGCCTGGCGCATCTTCCAGTTCTTCAGCGTGACGAAGATCATCCCGCCGTTCGGCCCTTCGCCGTACAGGTTGAAGCCGCCGAGCGCGAACGTATACGCGGCCGGCTCATCCTTGCGGATATACGACTCGACCTCGCGCACGCTCTGCATCGTTTCCGCGAGCGGCGTGCCTTGCGGGCGGATCACCATCACCATGAAGTTGCCCTGGTCCTCGTCCGGCAGGAACGCGGTCGGCAGCTGCGCGAGCATCAGCACCGCGGCCGCGATCAGCGCGCCGTACACCACGAGCCAGCGCACGGGCTTCTTCAGCATCGTGCCGACCCGCGTCGCGTAGCGCTGCGTCGCACGCGCGACGAAACGGTTGAACCAGCCGAAGAAGCCGCGCTTCTCGTGATGGTCGCCGGACACGGGCTTGAGCAGCGTCGCGCACAGCGCGGGCGTCAGCGACAGCGCGAGGAACGCGGAGAAGCCGATCGACACCGCGAGCGACAGCGCGAACTGCCGGTAGATGTTGCCCACCGCGCCGCCGAAGAACGCCATCGGCACGAACACCGACGTCAGCACGACGGTGATCCCGACGATCGCGCCGCTGATCTGCTTCATCGCCTTGACGGTCGCGTCGTACGGCCCGAGCCCCTCCTCGACCATCAGCCGCTCGACGTTCTCGACGACGACGATCGCGTCGTCGACGAGGATGCCGATCGCGAGCACCATCCCGAACATCGTCAGCACGTTGATCGAGAAGCCGGCCGCATACATCACGCCGAACGTGCCCGCGAGCGCGACCGGCACGACGAGCGTCGGGATCAGCGTCGCGCGCAGGTTCTGCATGAACAGGAACATCACGAGGAACACCAGCACGCCGGCCTCGATCAGCGTCGTGACGACCTTGTTCATCGACACGCGCACGAACGACGAGGTCTCGTACGGGATCTGGTACTTCACGCCCGGCGGGAAGTACCGGGACAGCTCGTCCATCGTCGCGCGCACGCGTTTCTCGGTCGATACCGCGTTCGAGCCCGGCGCGAGCTTGATGCCCATCCCGGTCGCGACCTTGCCGTTCACGTACGACGGGTAGTTGTAGTCGTTGCCGCCGAACTCGACACGCGCGACGTCGCGCAGGAACAGCGCGGAGCCGTCGGCCTGCGTGCGCAGCGCGATCGCGCCGAATTCGGCCGGCGTCTTCAGCGGTGCATCGGCGAACACGGTCGCCGCGATCGGCGCGCTGGCCGGCACCGCGCCGCGCCCGATGTCGCCGATCGTCACGCGCGCGTTGTGCGCGCGCACGGCCGACGCGATGTCCGACGCGGTGAGGCCGTGCCCGGCCATCTTCACCGGGTCGGGCCAGATCCGCATCGCGTACTCCGCGCCCCAGAACTGCACCCGGCCGACACCCTCGACGCGACGCAGCGCCTGCACGACGTTCGCCGATGCATATTCGCCGAGCTGCACGTCGGTCATCCGGCCGTCGTCGGACGTGAGCGACACGACGAGCTGGATGTTGTCGGCGGCCTTCTCGACCTGGATGCCGTCGCGGCGCACCGGTTCGGGCAAGCGCGCCTCGACCGTCTTCAGCCGGTTCTGCACTTCGACGGCCGCGAGATCGGCGTTCACGCCCTGCTTGAACGTCAGGTACAGCGACGCCATCCCGACGCTGCTGGTGGCCGACGTATACATCAGCCCCGGCGCGCCGTTCATCTCGCGCTCGATCAGCGCGGTCACCGATTCCTCGACGACCTGCGCGGACGCGCCCGGGTACGTCGCATAGATACTGACGACGGGCGGTGCGATGTCCGGGTACTGCGCAACGGGCAGCGCGCGGATCGCGAACATGCCGCCCAGCATGATGAAAATGGCGATCACCCACGCGAAGACGGGGCGATCGATGAAGAAACGTGCCATGTTGGTTTGAACCGGTCAGGTTTGACGGGCGGCCGCCTGCGAAGCGGCCGCGGCCGGCGCCGCCTTCGACGGCGGCGACTTCTCGACGGGCTTGACGGCCGTATCGGGCGCGAACTGCGACGCGTCGTCGACGATCACGCGTTCGCCGCCCGCGAGGCCGCGCGTGATGCGCCAGTCACGGCCGCTCATCTGGTCGGCCGTGACCTCGACGTCCTTGACCTTGCCGTTCGTGCCGACCACGCGTACCGACGTACGGTCGGCGGTGCGCAGCAGCGCATCGCGCGGCACGAGGATCGCGCGCTGGTCGACCGCCGTGTCGAGCGCGATCCGCACGTACGCGCCCGGCAGCAGTTCGCGCTCCGGATTCGGGAACAGCGCGCGCATCGCGACGGTGTCGGTGGTCGGATCGACCGCGAGATCGCTGAACAGCAGCTTGCCCTTCAACGGATACGCGGTGCCGTCGGCGCGCAGCAGCGTCACCGCGACGTCGTGCTGCGCGATGCCCGTCGCGCGCCCGCTCTTCACCGCGCGGCGCAATGCGTCGACATCGGCGGCCGGCTGCGAGAAGTTCACGTAGATCGGATCGAGCTGCTCGACGGTCGTGAGCGGCGTCGCCTGGTCCTGGCCGACGAGCGCGCCTTCGGTCACGAGCGCGCGTCGCGCGCGGCCCGCGATCGGTGCGGTGACGGTGGCATAGTCGAGCTGCAGTTGCGCACGCGCGAGCTCGGCCTTCGCCGATGCGACCTCGGCCTTCGCCTGCGTATCGGCCGCAACGGCTTCGGTATGGTCGCGCTCGCTCACCGCGCGGTCGCGCACCAGATCGTCGTAGCGGCGGCGCTTGTCGCTCGCCGCGAGCGCCGCGGCCTGCGCTTTCGCGAGCGCGCCCTGCGCGGCGTCGCGGGCGGCCTTCAGCGGCGCGGGATCGATGCGGAACAGCACCGCGCCCTGCTTCACTTCCTGACCTTCCTCGTAGGTGCGCGCGGTGACGATGCCCGCGACCCGCGCGCGCACTTCCGCCTGCCGGTACGCGTCGAGCCGGCCCGGCAGTTCGACGGTCATCGGCACGGCCGTCGGACGTACCGTCACGACGGTGGCCTGCTTCGCGGTCTCCGGCGCGGCGTCCTTGTCGCCCTTTCCACATCCGGCCAGGGCCAGCACGGCCGCCAGCGCGAACGGCGCCAGCCCGTGGCGCGACAGGGAGCGATTGTTATTCATGTGTGACCTCGGATCGTTCGCCGCCGATACAATGCGGCGGCTCAGGGTGGCCGATTATAATCAGTCACGACTGATTAAATACTTTCCGTTTCAATCTGACCGACACACTGTCTCAATAAAACGACAGCGAATTGTAAGGAGCTTCACGACATGGCCCGCAAGACCCGGGAAGAATCGCTCGCCATCAAGCACCGGATCCTCGACGCCGCCGAGCTCGTGCTGCTCGAGAAAGGCGTCGCGCAAACCGCGATGGCGGACCTCGCCGAGGCCGCCGGGATGTCGCGGGGCGCCGTCTACGGCCATTACCGCAACAAGATGGAAGTGTGTCTCGCGATGTGCGACCGCGCGTTCGCGCGCACGTCGGAAGGCTTCGACGCGGGCGACGGCCTGCCGCCGCTCGCCACGCTGCGGCGCGCGGCGTCGCACTACCTGCAGGAATGCGGCGCACCGGGCCCGATGCAGCGCGTGCTGGTGATCCTCTATACGAAGTGCGAGCAAAGCGAGGAAAACGGCGCGCTGCAGCGGCGCCGCATGCTGCTCGAACTGCAGATGCTGCGGATCACGAAGGCGCTGCTGCGCCGCGCGATCGCGGCCGGCGAAATCGCCGCCGATCTCGACGTGCACCTGGCCGCCGTCTATCTCGTGTCGCTGCTCGAAGGCGTGTTCGCGTCGATGATCTGGACCAACCGGCTGCGCGGCAATCTGTGGAACGACGCCGAAGCGATGCTCGACGCCGGTTTCGACACCGTCCGGACATCGGCCGCGTTGCGCGTTCGCGCGCAAAAATTGCCAGGCCAGTGAAAAACGTCGTAACAAATGCTGATTTAGCCCGATTTACCGCACTGCGAAACGAATGAGCTGACCCTCTTTAAAATTTTTAACGTTTCCCGGAACATCGGTAGACTGACGCTGTCATCTTTCTTTAGCGTCTTCGTGATAACCGGGTTCGACCCGGTATGCACGCCGCCGTTCGAAGCGGGCTCGCCCCGTATGTTGGGTCGAACGGAAACGACACAGGCCCCTGGCGGGGCCTGTTTTGTTGCACGCCCGCCGCCCGCCCCGTCGCCGTTCGACGGATGAGCCGCCGGCGGCCCCTGCCCACACCCCTTTGAACCGCTTTCCTGGATGTGGACACCTTGGTCAAGTCTGCCGCTACTCCTGATGCTTTCGCGCCCGGCCGCGCGCAGCGCATCGCGCGCGCGCTCGTGCCGGCCGCCGTGCTCGGCGCCCTCGCCGCATTCGGTCTCGCCGCCGCGCTGCCGGCCGTATCGCAACTGCCCGGCGCCGTCGATTCCGGCACGGCCGCGCTGCCGCAGCGCGTACTGTCCGACACGCCGTTTCCGACCGCGCAGCATTTCGTGACGAGCGAACTCGCCCGCACGATCGGCGAGCGCAACGAACATGTCGATCTCAACGACCGCAGCCAGCAGCCGGGCCTGTTCGCCCCGCTCAGCGCGCACCGCAACGACATGCTCGGCTATGCGAGCCTGTTCCGGTTCGCGGCGCCCGAGAACCAGAACGGAATGCGCGCGGGCGACATCGAACTCACGCTGTCCGACACGCTGAACCGCCTCGACGTACCGCCCGAAGTGCGCATCCAGCTCGGCGATCTCGTCACCGGCAAGGTCGCGATGCGCGCAAGCGCGCAGCGCGGCGACTACTACCGCGTCGCGTTCGACACGAACGACGGCACGCCGCGCCTCACCGCGCTCGAGCTGCGCGTCGCCGGCCGCACGTTCGGCGCGATCTGGTTCCGTGCGCCGGGCGCCCAGCACGGCGCGTACTACACGCTCGACGGCGCGCCGCTCGAAGCGGCCGCGTTCACGATGCCGGTCAAGTGGACGCGCATCAGCTCGTTCTTCGGCGAGCGCATCCATCCGCTCTCGCAGGCGATGGCGTTCCATACGGGTGTCGATCTCGCCGCGCCGAGCGGCACGCCCGTCGATGCGGCGGCCGACGGCGTCGTATCGTTCGCCGGGTTCGATCCGGGCGGCTACGGCCGCTACGTGATCGTCGATCATGCGGACGGCTACTCGACCTACTACGCGCACCTGTCCGCGTTCGCGCGCGGGCTCAAGGTCGGCGAAACCGTCAAGCAGGGCCAGCGCATCGGCTCGGTCGGGATGACGGGCGCCGCCACGGGCCCGCACCTGCATTTCGAGGTGCGTGTCGCGAACGATCCGGTCGACCCGCTCGTCACGCTCGCCAGCGCGCAGACGGCGCTGTCTGACATGCAGCTCACCGCGTTCCGCCAGGAAGCCGCGCAATGGCGCTTCCGCCTCGCGTCGATCAATACGGCGCCGTTCGCGTTCGCGCAGAACGACGGGCCGCTGTGGGGCGATTTCGCGACCGACAAATCGACGCTGCGCGCGGTCTTCAATACGCACTACTCGGCGTCGTAACGCGCGTGCCGCTGCGTCCGGCGCGCCGTTACTGCGCGGGTTCCGTGCACTCCGCCGCCTGCACGGCGCGTTGCGCGCGCGGGCGGCGCGACAGCAGCCAGCGTGCCGCGCCGTCGAGCGACGTGCACAGCACCAGATAGATCACCGCGACGAACAGGAAGATCGGCGCCGGATACACCATCAGCCGGTTGTTCACCTGCGTCGCGACGAACGACAGCTCCGGCACGCCGACGATATACGCGAGCGACGTGTCCTTCACGAGCGCGACCCACTGGTTGACGAACGACGGCGTCATGATCCGGATCGCCTGCGGCAGCAGCACGTAGCGCACCGTCTGCCAGCGCGTGAGCCCGAGCGACAGCCCGGCCTGCCATTGCCCGTCACCCGCCGCGACGATGCCCGCGTGCACCGCATGCGCGAGATACGCGCCGCCGATCAGGGCAAGCGCGCACACGACCGTCGCGAGCCCCGGCACGTCCATGTGCAGCAGCACGGGCATCAGGAAATACGTCCAGAAGATCAGCATCAGCACCGGAATCGCGCGGAAGAAGCCGATGAACGCGAGCAACAGCACGCGTGCCGGGCCGCGTGCGAGTGCCATCGCGACGCCGAGCGCGACACCGAGCACCGCCGACGCGATGGCGGACGCGATCGCCAGCACCAGCGACAGCGCGGCACCGCCCAGCGGGCCGTCGGGATATGCGCCGACGAGCAGGTACGGCAGGTTGGAGAGGAGCAGCGAAAGGTCCATCGTCACCGCCCCGCGCCGAGCCGGTCACGCCATTGCGTGGCCGCGTACGCACCGGCCTCGATCGCGGCCACCGCCGCGACGTACAGCAGCGTCGCGACGCCGAACGCGGCGAAGGTCTTGAACGTCTCGGTCTCGACCTGCCTGGACGCATACGACAGCTCGGCCACGCCGATCGCCATCGCGAGCGACGAGTTCTTCACGAGATTCATGTACTGGCCGAACAACGGCGGCAACGCGATCCGCACGGCCTGCGGCAGCACCACGTAGCGCAGCGACTGCATCGGCGTGAGGCCGAGCGCGGCGGCCGCGTCATGCTGCGCGCGCCGCACGCCGCGCAGGCCGGCTTCGCACTCCTCGGCGACGAACGCGGCCGTGTAGGCGCTCAACCCGACCCAGCCCGCGACGAATTCGAACGACGGCCACGCGAGCGTGAACGGACCGGCGCTCACCGCATGGCGCGCATTCAGCCACGCGATCCACGTGTCGGGCAGCAACGACGCGACGCCGAAATACCAGAACAGCAACTGCACGAGCAGCGGCGTGTTGCGAAATGCGACGATGTACGCGGCGGCGGCCGCGCGCGGTGCCGCGCCGCGTGCATGACGCATGACGGCGAGCAGCAGCCCGCCGACGGTCGCCGCAACGGCCGACGCGGCCGCGAGACCGAGCGTCAGCAGGAAGCCCTGCCAGAGCCAGGACAGATATTTGGGAGCCAACCCGAGCATGTCGTATGACGGGCGCGAAACGCGCGATCGAAAGAAAACGAAAAGCGCCGCGACGCCGGTATCCCGGCGCTCACGCGGCGCACGTGCGGCCGGAGCCTGAATCAGGTCTTGTCGCCGATGCGGAAGATGCGCGTGAGCGGCGTCTTCGTCGTCGGCCCGAACCACGCGTCGTAGATCTGCGTCGCGCGGCCGTTCGCCTCGAGGCCCTTCAGCGTGTCGTTGACGAAGCCGAGCAGGCGCGTCTCGCCCTTCGGCACGCCGACGCCCATGTAGTCGTTCGAGATCGTGAATGCCGGGATCTCGTAGTTCTGCTTGTCGGGCACATTCGCGAGCAGGCCGATCAGCTTCGGGCCGTCCTGCGTGATCGCCTGCACGTTGCCGGCGCGCAGCGCGGCGAATGCGAACGGCGTATCGTCGTACGCGACGATCGTCGCCTTCGGGAATTTCTCGCGCAGCGTGATCTCGTTGGTCGTGCCCTTGTCCGCGCCGACGCGCAGGCCGTTCAGCTGGTCGGCCGATTTCAGCACGCCCTTCTTCGCGAGAAACTGCTGGCCCGACGAGAAATACGGAATGCTGAAGTCGACCTGCTTCGCACGCTCGTCGGTGATCGTGAAGTTCGCGAGCACGAGATCGACCTTGCCGGACGTCAGGAACGGGATGCGGTTCGCGGGATTGGTCGGCTGCAGTTGCAGCTTCACGCCGAGCTTGTCGGCGAGCGCCTTCGCGTAGTCGACGTCGAGGCCGACGATGTGGTTGTTCTTCGCGTCGACATAACCGAACGGCGGGTTGCTGTCGAACGTCGCGACGCGCAGCACGCCGGCCTTCTTGATGTCGTCGAGCCGGTCCGCATGCGCGACGGTGCCTGCGGTGATGAGCGCGGCCCCGACGAGCCACGTAGCGAGAGTGTGGAATTTCATGAGCACGACCTGATTTGTTATGAAGGCCGCCGCGGATCGCGCGGCGGCCCGGTTCGAAGAACATCGCGACGCAGTGTGTCGCCGCGAAGCCGCTAACGTAGCAGCGCGTGCGGCGAATCCGAACCAACAAATGGTGCTTTGCTCTGCGGGTTTCGTGATGAGGCGCGCGGTACGGCGCACAAAAAAAGACGCCCGCTGCACGCAGCGGGCGCGAATCCCAGTCAAGGAGGTGTCACACGAACTACAGGCCCAGATTAAGGAATTCGCGTGAAACGGACAACGAATCGATTTCCATATCGATATGACGCGACACGCTCACGCCGGTACTTCCCGGGTCGCGCAGTGGATGCCGCCGCCGCCCGACGCGATGCCGAGGATGTCGACCTGCACGATCGCGCGACTGCCCGCATATGGCCGGATCGCGGCGACCGCGGCCGCGTCGGCCGCCGCATCGTTGAACTTCGGCATCACGATCGCGCCGTTGCACGTATAGAAGTTGATGTAGCCGGCCGCGAAATGCGACATCTGTCGCTCGCTGAGCGTCGTGCCGGCCGAGGTCCCGAAGCTGACGGGCGGCACGAGCTCGACGATCCGCAGTGGCCGGCCGTTCGCGTCGGTCTGGCCGGCCAGGCGCTTCCGGTTCGCGTCCGTCAACGCACGCTCGCCGGTCGAATTCGACGCGTCGTAACAGCAGGCGACCACCCCGGGCGCGAGAAAACGTGCATAGAAATCGACGTGACCGTTCGTGATGTCGCTCTCGCCGGCCGGCGTCGCCGCGCCGCCGGCACCGCCCACGCCGCTGCCGCGCGGATAGGTCGGCGTGCCCGGCAACCAGATGATCTTCCGCACCCCGAGCGTGCGCTGCAGTTCGGCGAGCACGACCTCGCGGGCCGTCGGCAGCAGCGTGGCGTTGGCGATCACGCCATTCGGGATGTCGAACAGCTGCGGATTGCGGTTCACGTGCAGCACGGCCGATTCGGTGAGGATCGCCGTCGCGTCGCCGTCGAATTCGATCGCGCCGCCTTCGAGCGTCAACGTGCTGCGGACCAGGGTCGCGCCTTGGGTCTGCGCCATCCAGCCCGCCACCCTGCCGTCCTGGCTGAATGGCTGGAAGAACTTGCCGGCCTTCGACCGGTTGCTTGCGGCCAGGATCGCCGGCGCAATCGTGCCCGCGCTCTGGCCGACGCCGTCGGTGTTGGCGTTGCCCCAGCCGTTGAAATTGAAACCGATCGCGTTCAGTGCATTGCCGTTCGCCGTGTCGCGGACGAACACGCACCCCGTGTCGCGCACCCAGAAATCGTTGAAACCGTCGGCGAGCGGCACGAGGGTGATTCCGCCCGTGCCCGCGGCGCGCGCCGCATAGCGCGCATGCAGGTCCGGATTCGCGACACTCGCGCTCGCGAGCAGCGCGCGGGCCGCGTCCAGATCGACCGGCAGCACCAGCATGGTGACCGGTTCGGTCGCGCCGATCGCCTTCGCGACGTCCATCAGGTCGGCCCGCACGCGATCGATGCCGGCATCCGTACTCTGTGACGTGACGGGCGACCAGATGCCGTCCACGCCGGACGCGAAGGTCATGTAGGTCGACGCGTGCGGCGCATCTTCCGCCGGCAGCCGGTACACGGCCTGCCGTGCCGACGGTGTCGGGCGCGACGCGGACGCCGCGTCGGCCGTACCGCCGTCGCCGCCGCCGCATGCGGCCAGTCCACCCAGCAGCGGCATGCCGAGCCAGGCGGCCGAACAGCGGATGAATCCGCGTCGGCCGGCATCCGGCATGGGCGACGCGTTCGGGTTCGTGATCACGTCGTTTCGTTGCTTCGCCATGTATTCCACTCCATTGCGCGGACGGCGCGCATGCGTACGCGCCGGAATCCGTTCCACGAAACGGATTCCGCATTGTTATTCAGTAATCCGAAAATATATAAAAATGGCAGCGGCAATCGAACCGGTCACGCGGACCGGTCCGCGCCCCCGCTCAGGCCGGCTGCTGCTGCGTCGTACAGTGAATGCCGCCGCCGCCCGCGGCGATGCCGTCGATGTTCAACTGGATGACTTCGCGGCCGGGAAACAGGTCGACGAGCGTGTCGCGCGTGTTGCGGTCGGCGCGGCTGTCGCCGAATTGCGGCGCGATCACCGCGCGATTGCATACGTAGAAATTGATGTAGCCGGCCGCGAACTCGTCGTTCTCGTACGCATGCCGGACGGTCCTCGGCCCCGGCAGCACGACGACCTTCAGCGGGCGCCCCTTCGCATCGGTGGACTTGCGCAGGATCTCGAGGTGCTGCCGCGTCACCGCATGGTCGTACGACGACGGATCCGTGTCGAGCCCGGCCACCACGACACCCGGGCTCGTGAAACGCGCGTAGAAGTCGGTATGCCCGTCGGTGATGTCCTTGCCGGCAATGCCGGGCAGCCAGATGATCTTCTTCAGCCCGAGCAGGCGGCTCAGCTCGGCTTCGCACTGCGCCTGGCTGACGCCCGGATTGCGGTTCGCATTGAGCACGCAGCTGCGCGTGATGATCGCCGTGCCCTCGCCGTCCACCTCGATGCCGCCGCCTTCCAGCACGAGCTTCGTGTCGATCGGCCGCGCGCCGGCGCGTTCGGCCACGAACGGCGCGACTTCCGCGTCCTGGTCGTGTGCCTGCTTGTTGCCCCAGCCGTTGAAATTGAAGCTCACGCCGCCGAGCTGGCCCGACGCGTTCTTCACGAACACGGGCCCCGTATCGCGCATCCACAGATCATCGACCGGATGCTGGACGAGCTCGACCGACGCGCCGCACAGCCGCGATGCGAGCGCGTAGTCCTGCTCCCGCACCAGCATCTTGAGCGGCTCGTGCGCGGCGATCGCCTTCGCGACCGCGGCCAGGTTCTCGCGCACCACGGGCAACAGCCGCGCGCCCCAGATGTCCGCGCTCGGGCCGAACGCCATCCAGGTCGCCGTGTGCGGCGCGCCTTCGTCCGGCATGTGCCAGGTCGCGCCCTGCTGCGCGTGCGCGGCGCGGCCGAACAACCCGCCCATCGCGCCGGCGGCCAGCGCCGCGCCCGATACGGACAGGCCGCGTTTCAACAGTTGACGTCGTGTGGTCATCGCATTCCTCTTTCGCTTGCCGGTTATTTGCGCGGGCCGTCACGGCCGCGCGGTCTTGAAGCCGAGCCAGGTGCGGCCTTCCAGGCGCATCGCGGCCGGCGATTCGGCGATCGGCGTGAACAGTGTGCGCCGCGTCGCCTCGTCCGGATAGATGCCCGGATCGCGCACCAGCGCCGGGTCCATCAGCTTCAGCGCGCCCCGGTTCGCGTTCGCGTAGCGCGTCGCATTCGAGATCTTCGCGATCACGTCCGGACGCAGGATGTAGTCGATGAACGCGTGCGCGTTGTCCGGATGCTTCGCCGATGCCGGAATCACCATCGCATCGAACCACATCAGGCTGCCGATGCGCGGGATGTCGTACACGATGTCGCGCTTCGGATCGCGCGCCTTCGCCTTCTGCGCGGCCAGGTTGATCGCACCGGAGAAGCCGACCGTCACGCACAGCTCGCCGTCGATCAGCGCGTCGGCGTCGGACGAGCCGACGAACTGGCGGATGAACGGCCGCACCTTCATCAGCATCGCCTGCGCGGCCGCGTAATCCTGCGCGGACGGCCGCATCGGGTCGCGGCCGACGTAGCGCAGCGCGAGCGGCAGCACCGTGCTCGCGGAGTCCTGCAGGCCGAGCCCGCATTGCGCGGCGACGCGCGCCGCGATCGCCGGGTTGAACAAGAGGTCGAGGCTGTCGGCCGGCATGTCCTTGCCGAGGATCGCGCGCACCTTCGCGCGGTCGTAGCCGACGCCCACGGTGCCCCACATGTACGGCACGCCGTACTGGTTGCCGGGATCGGACTGCGCCATCTGCTTCAGCAGCGACGGGTCGAGATACTTCAGGTTCGGCAGCCGGCCCTTGTCGAGCTTGCGGTACACGCCGGCCTGGATCTGCCTGGCCATGAAGTCGTTGGTCGGCCACACGAGGTCGTAGCCGCTGTTGCCGGTCAGCAGCTTCGACTGCAGCGTCTCGTCGCTGTCGTACGCGTCGTAGCGCACCTTGATGCCGGTTTCCTTCTCGAACGCGGCAATCGTGTCCGGCGCGAAATAGTTGCTCCAGTTGTACAGGTTCAGCACGTTCTCTTCGTCGGCGCGGGCCGCACCGGCCAGCACGCACAGCGCGAGGCCCGGCACCGCGATGCGCAGCCATCCTTGGTGTTTCATCGCGAATCCCTCATCGATAACAGGACGACACGCCGTCGCTGGTCAGCAACGTGCGGTACATCTCGGGGCGGCGATCGCGAAAAAAGCCCCACGATTGCCGGTCGGCGCGGATCGCGTCGAGGTCGAACGTCTGCACGAGCACGGCTTCGTCGGTGCGGTTCGCCTCGGCCCGCTTCTCGCCGGTGTGATCCGCGATGAAGCTCGACCCGTAGAACACGCCGGTCAGCCCCTGCTGCCGCGGATTGCCGTTGCCGATGCCGACTTCGCGGCCGATCCGGTTCGCCGCCACGACCGGCACCATGTTGGCCGCCGCGTGACCCTGCATCGTGCGCTGCCAGTGGCCGGCCGAATCGAACGCGCTGCTGAACGGCTCCGAGCCGATGATGGTCGGAAAGCACAGGATCTCCGCGCCCATCAGCGCGAGGCTGCGCGCCGTCTCCGGATACCACTGGTCCCAGCAGATGCCGATGCCGATCCGCCCGAAACGCGTGTCCCACACCTTGAAGCCGGTGTCGCCCGGTGTGAAATAGAACTTCTCCGTATAGCCCGGCCCGTCCGGAATATGCGTCTTGCGATAGACGCCGAGGACGCGCCCGTCGGCGTCCGCCACCGCGATCGAGTTGTACGCGGCATTGCCCGCGCGCTCGAAGAAACCGATCGGCAGCACGATGCCGAGCTCGCCGGCCAGCGCCGCGAAACGGGCGATCTGCGCGTTGCCTTCGAACGGCTGCGCGTGTTCGAGATGACGCACGTTCTGGTCGAGGCAGAAGTACGGCATCGCGAACAGTTCCGGGCACAGCACGAGATTCGCGCCCTGTGCGGCGGCCGCGCGGATCAGGCGCTCCGCGGCGGCCATGTTGTCTTCGAGATTCCAGCTGCCCGACGCCATCTGCACGGCGGCGACGGTAATGT
Organism: Burkholderia sp. Tr-20355; assembly: GCF_017104685.1. Lineage (NCBI taxonomy): Bacteria > Pseudomonadati > Pseudomonadota > Betaproteobacteria > Burkholderiales > Burkholderiaceae > Burkholderia > Burkholderia sp. Tr-20355. The sequence goes on from NZ_JAAGPK010000088.1 coordinate 26,046, forward strand.
GTTTGGACGGCATTGCGTTGCTCCTCGGTGAAACCGGAAACCGCTGACGAAACGTCGCTCAGTGCGCGACGGACGGCTGCTGCTGCGTCGAACAATGAATGCTGCCGCCGCCGATCGACAGCGTCGGGATCGGCAGCATCTGCACCTTGCGCGTCGGAAATGCGCGGCTGAACGCATCGCGTGCGGCCTCGTCCTGTTCGACGCCGAACGCGGTCACGATCACCGCGCCGTTCACCAGGATGTAGTTCGCGTAACAATCGCAGTAGCGCTCGGAGCCGAAGCGTTCGCCGACGATCGGCGACGGCAGGTCGAGCAGCTCGAAACGGCGCCCCGCCGCATCGGTCGCGAGTTCCAGCGCACGGCGGTTTTCGCGCATCACGCGGAAATAGTCGCCCTGCTCGGGCGCTGCGGTCTGGCACAGCATCCGCCCCGGCGCGACGAACGACGCGATGCCGTCCACGTGCCCGTTCGTCTCCACTTCGTCGGGGTTGCCCGGCAGCCACACGATCTTTTCGACGCCCAGCATCCGGCGCAGCTCCGCCTCGATCTCCGCGCGGCTCAGGTGCGGGTTGCGATTGGGATGCAGCAGGCAGCTTTCGGTCGTGACCAGCGTACCCTGCCCGTCGACGTAGAACGAACCGCCCTCCAGCACCATGTGCGAATTGAAGATCTCGGCGCCGGCCGCACGCGCGATGTCCTGCCCGGCCTGCTGGCAGCCGTCGTACGGCTGGTACTTCTCGCCCCAGCAGTTGAAGCGGAACACGGCCGCGCCGAGCCCGTGCCGTTCGCTGACGAGGAAGATCGGCCCGCAATCGCGCAGCCAGTTGTCCTCGGCCGCGACCGGCAGCACGTCGACGCTCGGGCCCACCAACTCGCGCGCGGCATCGGCCTGGCTGTGGTGTACCGCGACCACGCAGCGCTGGTAACGCGCGATCGTCCGCGCGACCAGCGCGAATTCGCGGCAGACCTGCGCGTAATGCGCCCCCCAGAGGTCCTCGCGATTGTCGAGCACCGGCCATCCGAGCCACGTGGCGTGCATGGATTCCCATTCCGCGGGCATCCGGTAACCGCGCTGGCGAGCATCAAAGCGACCCATCGATCCGACTCCGTTGTGATTGATGAGCGATTTTCCGTCAGGTTAAACTTGATGAATATTGATATTTATTGGCTTGATCAATCAATTCACCTCATATCTCGATGCAACGCGTTCCGTCCCTGAAACTGCTGAGCGGCTTCGAAGCCGCGGCCCGGCTGGGCAATTTCTCGCGCGCAGCCGATGAACTGCACCTGTCGCAATCGGCGATCAGCCATCAGATCCAGCAACTCGAAGCGCAGCTCGGGCAGCCGCTGTTCCGCCGGCGCGGCCGCGGCGTCGAGCTGACCATTGCCGGCGAGGTCCTGCAGCGCAGCGTCCAGCGCGCGATGGACACGTTGCGCGGCGGCCTCGACCGCATCGCGACCTACCTGAACCCGGGGCTCGTCGTGCTGGTGTGTCCGGCGCCGTTGCTGCACGGCTGGCTGCAGCCGCGCCTCGAGCAATTGCAACAGGCACTGCCGGACCTGTGCCCGCTGTTGTCGACCGACGAAACCGCGCGCTACGTCGACGAGATCGACGTCGACATGACGATCGGCACGCGGCCGATGCTGCAGCCGGGCCTGGTCGATATACCGTTCATGCGCGACGAGTGGGTGACCGTGTGCGCGACACCGCTCGCCGAGACGCTCGCCCGCGTGCCACGCGCCGAACACGCGCGGCACGCGGGGCTCGTCTGCCTCGAAGCGAGCCTGACCGACGAGCGCATGGCGACCGTCTTTCGCGAACGACTGTCGGACTTCCGGATGCAGGCGATCTACGACGACCAGCGGCTCGTGCTGGACGCCGTGCAGCGCGGCCGCGGCATTGCGTGCCTGCCGCGCCTCGTCGCGCAGGCCGGCCTCGACCAGCACGCGCTGACCGTGCTGGCCGACTACCCGCGCCTGCCCGGCACCACGTGGTGGCTGTCGCGGATGGAAGGCCCGTCGCGCTCGCCGATCGTCGGGCAAATGTTCGACTGGCTGGTCGAGCAAGGCATCCGGTCGAGCGTGGCGGCCCCGGCGCCCGACCACGCGAAGCCGCCGTCCGCGTAAGCGCGCGCACAAAAAAAACGTCCCGCCGATGGGCGGGACGTTCGTCACGATGCCGGGGTGCGCAACGCGCCGCCGATCACGGCTCGTGACGCAGATACCCTTCCTTGCTCGGGTCGCGCATCCGCCACGACACGATCAGCGAGATCGCGCACAGGGCGGTCACGTACCAGTAGAAGGTTTCCTCGCTGCCGATCGACTTGAACCACAGCGCGACGTACTCGGCCGAGCCGCCGAAGATGGCGTTCGCCACCGCATACGACAGGCCGACGCCCATCGCGCGCACTTCGGGCGGGAACATCTCGGCCTTGATGAGGCCGCTGATCGACGTGTAGAAGCTGACGATCGCCAGCGCGACCGTGATCAGCACGAATGCGGCCACCGGGCTCGTCACGTCCTTCAGCGCATGCATCAGCGGCACCGTGCCGATCACCGCGAACGAGCCGAACAGGATCATCGACGTACGACGGCCGATCTTGTCGGACAGCGCGCCGAACACCGGTTGCATCAGCATGTAGACGAGCAGCGCGACGGTCATCACGTTGCTGGCCGTCTTCGCATGCATGCCGGCCGTGTTCACGAGGTATTTCTGCATGTACGTCGTGAACGTGTAGAAGATCAGCGAGCCGCCGGCCGTGAAACCGACCACCGTGAAGAACGCGCCCTTGTGCTGCCACACGCCGCGGATCGTGCCGGCGTCCTTCTTGTCGCGCGAAGCGCTCGTCGACGTCTCGTCGAGCGATTTCCTCAGGTACAGCGAGATCAGCGCGGCCGCCGCGCCGACGACGAACGGAATGCGCCAGCCCCACGCCTTCAGTTCACCGGCCGACAGCGTCTGCTGCAGGATCACGAGCACGAGCAGCGCGCACAGCTGGCCGCCGATCAGCGTCACGTACTGGAACGACGCGAAGAAGCCGCGGCGCCCCTTCAGCGCAACCTCGCTCATGTAGGTCGCGCTCGTGCCATATTCGCCGCCCACCGACAGGCCCTGGAACAGGCGCGCGACCAGCAGCAGCGCCGGCGCGAGCGCGCCGATCTGCGCGTAGGTCGGCAGCACCGCGATCACGAGCGACCCGCCGCACATCATCAGCACCGAGATCATCATCGCCGCGCGACGGCCGTGACGGTCGGCGATGCGGCCGAACAGCCAGCCGCCGATCGGACGCATCAGGAAGCCGGCGGCGAACACGCCGGCCGTGTTCAGCAACTGCGTCGTCGTGTTGCCGCTCGGGAAGAATGCCGGTGCGAAGTACAGCGCGCAGAACGAGTAGATGTAGAAGTCGAACCACTCGACGAGGTTGCCCGATGAGGCGCCGACGATGGCGAACACGCGCCGCCGGGTGTCGTGCGCGGACAGCGCAGCTTGGTCGGTCTGGACATCCATGGGTTGGTCTGTTCCTTTTAGTGCTTTCTGGGCGAGACGGCTGGGGGCCGCCGCGTGCGGTCGCATGTGGCACCGGTTCCGGTGCCCGACGCTACGGGATTTTAGCGAAATGTAAAGTAACAGGCGCTCCGGGTTCGTCCGGATGTAGAAAAATTTTCTCCCGCCGCGCGTTCGCCATATGAAAACGCCAGCCGTCAGGCTGGCGTCCGATGCAAACATTGCCGAAGACACCGGTCAAACGCGGATCTCCGGCGGCACGTAGCGGCACTCGTAGCGCTTGCGCACGGTGCCGGCCTCGTCGACGCTTTCGAGATACACGTCGAACTGCCAGAGCCGCGCCATGTGCTTGAGCACTTCGTCGCTGTCGCTGGACAGGTGGCGGTTGTCGGTCATGAAGTGACGCAGCGTGAGGCTGCGGTCGCCGCGCGTGTTGACGGCCCACACCTGGATGTTCGGCTCGCGATGATGGATGTCGTACTGCCGCGACAACGCCTGCCGCACGTACTGGTAGCCGGAATCGTCGTGGATCGCCGAGACCTCGAGCGAATCGCGCATGTCGTCGTCGAGCACCGAGAAGAGGCGCATCTCGCGGATCAGGTTCGGCGACAGGTACTGCGCGATGAAGCTCTCGTCCTTGAAGTTGCGCATCGCGTAGTGCATCGCCGGCAGCCACGGGGTGCCCGCGATCTCCGGGAACCACTTGTAGTCCTCCTCCGTCGGCGCCTCGCAGATCCTTCGGATGTCGCTCATCATCGAGAAACCGAGCGCATACGGGTTGATCCCGCTGTAGTACGGCTTCGTGACGGGCGGCTGGTAGACCACGTTGCTGTGCGAATGCAGGAACTCCATCATGAAGCCGTCTTCCAGCTTCCCCTGGTTGTACAGCGTGTTCAGCAGCGTGTAGTGCCAGAACGTCGCCCAGCCTTCGTTCATCACCTGCGTCTGCCGCTGCGGGTAGAAATACTGGCCGATCTTGCGCACGATGCGGATCACTTCCCGCTCCCACGGCTCGAGCAGCGGCGCATTCTTCTCCGCGAAATACAGCAGGTTCTCCTGCGGCTCGGGCGGATAACGCTCTTCCTGCTCCTCCATCAGCTCGGGCTTCTTGCCCGGCAGCGTGCGCCACAGTTCGTTCACCTGCGACTGCAGGTACGCCTCGCGCTCGCGCCGCAGCGCCGCTTCCTTCGACAGCGACGGTTTTTGCGGGCGCTTGTAGCGGTCGACGCCGTAATTCATCAGCGCATGGCACGAATCGAGCAGTTCCTCGACGCGATCGAGGCCGTAGCGCTCCTCGCATTCCGCGACGTAGTTCTTCGCGTACACGAGATAGTCGATGATCGCGTGCGCGTCGGTCCACAGCCGGAACAGGTAGTTGCCCTTGAAGAACGAGTTGTGCCCGTACGCCGCGTGCGCGATGACGAGCGCCTGCATCGTCATCGTGTTCTCTTCCATCAGGTACGCGATGCACGGATTCGAATTGATGACGATTTCGTACGCGAGGCCCATCTGGCCGCGGCGATAGCTCTTCTCGGTCGCGAGGAAGTGCTTGCCGAACGACCAGTGACGGTAGTTGACGGGCATCCCGACCGACGCATACGCATCCATCATCTGCTCGGCGCTGATCAGTTCGAGCTGGATCGGGTAGATATCGAGCTCGTACTGTTCGGCGACCTGCGAGATGTGCGTGTCGTACTCCTCGAGCAACTCGAACGTCCAGTCGGACGGGCATGGCAGCGGCTTGCGTTCGGCAACGTTCATACGCGCTTCCTTCTGCCCGGAACCGGGCAAGTCGGCGGCCGGCGGCGGCGGTTCGGCCTGCGCGCGTTGCTGCACTGCGTCAGAGCCGGCCGGGGCGTCGCCGGAAGGGCGCGGCTCGTAGCCGCGCGACTCGTTGTGCAGATGGCGGGTTGTCATGACGTTTCCACCTGCTTTTCGAACAATTCGCGAAACACCGGGTAAATGTCGGCAGCCGATTCCACTTTTTTCATCGCGAGATGCGGCTGCGACAACGCCAGTTGCGCGTATTCCAGCCACAGGTTCTGCTCTTCCGGCGCGACCTGGATATACGCGAAGTAACGCGTCTTCGTGAGGATATCCTCTTCCAGGATTTTGCGACACTTGGGCGAATCGTCGGTCCAGTTGTCGCCGTCGGACGCCTGCGCGCCGTAGATGTTCCACTCGGTCGGCGAGTAGCGTTCGTCCATCACCTTGCGCATCAGTTCGAGCGCGCTCGACACGACCGTGCCGCCGCTCTCGGTCGAATGGAAGAAGGTGTCCTCGTCGACCTCCTCGGCGCGCGTGTGGTGACGGATGAACACGACCTCGATCCGTTCGTAGTTGCGCTTGAGGAACAGGTACAGCAGGATGAAGAAGCGCTTCGCGAGATCCTTGCGCTGCTCGTCCATCGAGCCCGACACGTCCATCAGGCAGAACATCACGGCCTGGCTCGACGGCTGCGGCTGCTTCACGCGGTTGATGTAGCGCAGGTCGAACGGATCGATGAACGGAATCCGCCAGATGCGCCCTTTCAGGTGATGGATCTCGGCCTCGAGCGTCGCGATTTCGGTGCGGCGGTCCTCGGGGTCGTTCTTCAGTGCCTCGAGTTGCGCTTCGAGCTCGCGCAGTTCGTTGACGAGCGGCGAGCCGAGCGCGATGCGCCGGCCAAGCGCGCTGCGCAGCGAACGCACGACGTCGATGTTGTTCGGCGTGCCTTCCGCCGACCAGCCCGCGCGCACGTTCTTCCAGCTCGGCACCGTCAGCAGATGCGTCTTCACGAGGCGCGGCAGTTCGAGATCGTCGAAGAAATACTGCATGAACTCGTCGCGCGACAGTTCGAACACGAAGTCGTCCTGCCCTTCGCCTTCGTTGCTCGCCTGACTGCCGCCGCCGCCCGAGCCGCCCTGCGGGCGCGGGATCTTGTCGCCGCGCACGTAGTCCTCGTTGCCGGGGTGCACGTACTCACGACGCCCGCCAGGCGCGTGCCGGAAATTCGGCTCCGCGATGTCCTTGCGCGGGATCGTGATGCTCTGCGTGCTCTGGATATCCTTGATGCTACGGTCGCGCACCGCGTCGGACACGGCACGACGAATGTAGTTCTTGACGCGACGCAGGAAGCGTTCGCGATTGGCGATGCTCTTGTTCTTGCCGGCCAGCCTGCGGTCGATGATTTGATGAAGCACTCCCGGTCTCCCGCTCGAATGTCGATATGCCGGGACGCTCGCCGCACATGCCGTCTCCCGTCATGCGGGCGGCGTCTCTGAAAGTGCCCGTACGGACTCGCCGTACGGGCGCGGAACCGCGCGCGTCATGACGACTTGCGCACGCGCAGGTACCAGTCGCAAAGCAGCCTCACCTGCTTCGGCGTATAGCCCTTCGCGACCATCCGGTTCACAAAGTCCTCATGCTTGCGCTGCTCCTCCGCCGAACCCTTGGCGTTGAACGAAATCACCGGCAACAGTTCCTCGGTGTTCGAGAACATCTTCTTCTCGATCACGACGCGCAACTTCTCGTAGCTCGTCCACACCGGGTTCTTGCCGGCGTTCGCCGCCCGCGCGCGCAACACGAAGTTCACGATCTCGTTGCGGTAATCCTTCGGATTGCTGATGCCCGCCGGCTTCTCGATCTTCTCCAGCTCCGCGTTCAGCGCGGCGCGGTCGAAGCTTTCGCCGGTATCGTGGTCGCGGAATTCCTGATCCTGGATCCAGAAATCCGCATACGTGACATAACGGTCGAAGATGTTCTGACCATATTCCGAATACGACTCGAGGTAGGCCGTCTGGATCTCCTTGCCGATGAACTCCGCGTAGCGCGACGCGAGCACGTCCTTCACGAAGGACAGGTACTTCTGCTCGATTTCCGGCGGGAACTGCTCGCGTTCGATCTGCTGTTCGAGCACGTACATCAGGTGCACGGGGTTCGCCGCGACCTCGCTCGAATCGAAGTTGAACACGCGCGACAGGATCTTGAACGCGAAGCGAGTCGACACGCCGGTCATCCCTTCGTCGACGCCCGCGTAGTCGCGATACTCCTGGTAAGACTTCGCCTTCGGATCGGTGTCCTTCAGGTTTTCACCGTCGTACACCTGCATCTTCGAGAACAGGCTCGAATTCTCCGGCTCGTGCAGGCGCGACAGCACCGAGAACTGCGACATCATCTTCAGCGTGCCCGGCGCGCACACGGCTTCGGCCAGCGACGAGTTGCGGATCAGCTTCTCGTAGATCTTGGTTTCTTCCGACACGCGCAGGCAATACGGCACCTTCACGACGAAGATCCGGTCGAGCAGTGCCTCGTTATTGCGGTTGTTGCGGAACGCCTTCCACTCCGACTCGTTCGAGTGCGCGAGGATCACGCCGTCGAACGGAATCGCGCCGAAGCCTTCGGTGCCCTTGAAGTTGCCTTCCTGCGTCGCGGTGAGCAGCGGATGCAGCACCTTGATCGGCGCCTTGAACATTTCGACGAATTCGAGCAGGCCCTGGTTCGCGAGACACAGGCCGCCCGAGTAGCTGTAGGCGTCGGCATCGTCCTGCGCGTACTGTTCGAGCTTGCGGATGTCCACCTTGCCGACCAGCGACGAGATGTCCTGGTTGTTCTCGTCGCCCGGCTCGGTCTTCGCGATGCCGATCTGCCGCAGGATCGACGGATAGCGGCGCACCACGCGGAACTGGCGGATGTCGCCGTTGTATTCGTGCAGGCGCTTGACGGCCCACGGACTCAGGATGCTTTTCAGGTAGCGGCGCGGGATGCCGTACTGTTCCTCGAGGATCGGGCCGTCTTCGTCGTAGTCGAACAGCCCGAGCGGCGATTCGTTGACGGGCGAGCCCTTCAGCGAATAGAACGGCACGCGCTCCATCAGTTGCTTCAGACGCTCGGCGATCGACGACTTGCCGCCGCCCACCGGGCCCAGCAGATAGAGGATCTGCTTCTTCTCTTCGAGCCCTTGCGCGGCGTGGCGGAAATACGCGACCACCTGCTCGATCACTTCCTCCATTCCGTAGAACTCACGGAACGCCGGATAGACCTTGATGACCTTGTTCGCAAAGATGCGCGACAGGCGCGGATCGTTGCGGGTGTCGATGTGTTCAGGTTCCCCGATTGCTGCCAGCATGCGTTCACCAGCCGTCGCGTACGCGGATGGATCGTTCTTGCAGAGCGCGAGATACTCCTCCAGCGAGAGCTCTTCCTCTCGCGTTTTTTCGAAGCGGTTCGCGAAGCTGCTGTAAATATCCATGCTACCTCCCTCGCCTAAGTCTGAAGACGTGCCTGCCTTCGTACGACTGCGCAGAAGCAAGCGCGTTCGAATTCATCCTAAACCCTTTCTTATTTTTTTTCACGAACTCTTCGTATGAAGTTCGTCATTCTCGACAACATCGCTTTGACAACGCATTTCGTCGTTTTACAATCGATCTCCCGAGCCGCAGAAACTGCATCCGCCACCTCTCGTCGAACGACGAAACGTCTTGTGCGTTGGAGACATCCGACGTCGTCACCGCCTCCCTTCATCCCTATACGTTCGAGCAGCCGCGTGCGATGACACGCCGCGTGCACCGTTACAAATTTTTTTCGCAGCGCCCTTACGGAGATACCCGTACGACGGATGCGGGAACATGACGCGCACGCCGCCGCGCATCCATCGATGCGGGCCGCGCGATGCACGCGGCGATACGCGATCGTGCGTTCGCACCGTCACGTCGCGTCCGCCGCGCAAACGACGACGCCCGCATGTCGCGGGCGTCGTTCGTCACCAAATGGGGATAGATGCGCGGCACGCGCGAATCAGAAGGTTTCCCAGTCGTCACCGCCGGCGGTGGCGGCAGCCGGTGCCGGCGCGGCAGCGGCCGCGACGGGCTTGCGCGCGGGCATCGGGGCGGCCGTGCGC
>NZ_JAAGPK010000089.1:0-246 GCF_017104685.1 Burkholderia sp. Tr-20355
GCGGCGAGAGGTGGAGAGGAGGGAAGCGGAAGTGGCACGGGTGATCAAGGGAGGAGAGAGTAAGATGGAAACGGAAGAGAAGGGGAGGAGAAGGCAAGGTGGAGAGCGAGAGAAAGAGGGAGGGGGAGGAGGGGAAAGGGGTAGGGAAGGGAGGGGAAGAGGGGGGAGGGAAGGAGGGGGGGGGGGGGAGGGGGGGGGGGCGGGAGGGGGGGGGGGGGGGGGTGGTTTTTTTTTTTTCAAGCGGAG
>NZ_JAAGPK010000090.1:0-34942 GCF_017104685.1 Burkholderia sp. Tr-20355
TCACGCCGACGCGCTTCGGCACGCCGGTCACGATCGTCGCGACCGCGACCGCCAGCACGACGGCCGCGCCGACGAACACGCCGGCCGCGCCGTTCGCATCGAACACGACGCCGCCGACCGCCGCGCCCGTCGCGATCGCCAGCTGGATCGCCGCGACGATCAGCCCGCCCGCGCTCTCCGCTTCATCGGGCACGGTGCGCGTGACCCACGTCGACCACGCGACCGGCACGCCGCCGAACGCCATCCCCCACAACGCGACGAGCACCGCGTCGATCACCGGCGCGCGGCCGAGCACGACGAGCGCGATGCCCAGCACGACCATCAACGCGGGCATGCCGATCAGCATCGGCCGCAGCCGGTGTTCGAGCACGCGGCCGGCCAGCGACGTGCCGACGAAGTTCGCGATGCCGTAGCCGAGCAGGATCGCCGACAGCCCGTTCACGCCGACACCGGCCACCTGCTCGAGGAACGGCCGCAGGTACGTGAAGAACGCGAAATGCCCGGTGAACACGAGGATCGTCGCGAACATCCCGAGGCCGACGGTCGGCCGGCGCAGCACGTCGATCAGCGTGCGCAGCCGCGTCGTGCCGCTCGGCGGCATCGACGGCAGCGTGAGGAGCTGCGACACGAACGCGACGCCGCCGAGCACGGCCGCGATCAGGAACACGTTGCGCCAGCCGATCAGGTGGCCGAAGTAGCTGCCCATCGGCGCGGACGCGATCGTCGCGACCGCCACGCCGCTGAAGATGATCGACAGCGCGCGCGGCACCATCGACGTCGGCACGAGCCGCATCGCGGTGGCCGTCGCCATCGTCCAGAAACCGCCGAGCGCGATGCCGAGCACGACGCGGCCGATCAGCAGCATCGTCAGGTTGGGCGCGAACGCGACCGCCAGGTTCGACGCGACGAGCAGCACCGAGAACACGAGCAGCACGCGCCGCCGGTCGATCGTGCGCGTCAGTGCCGAGATCAGCAGGCTCGTGACGAGCGCGACCGTCGCGGTGGCCGTGACGGCCTGCCCGGCCACGCCTTCGGTCACGCCGAGGTTGTCGGCCATCGGCGTCAGCAGGCTCGCGGGCAGGAATTCGGCCGTGACGAGCCCGAACACGCCGAGCGCCATCGCGAATACCGCGCCCCAGGCCGGTTCGCGGGGGGCCGCCGTCGAGGCGGCCGAGGAGATTCCGGGATTCATGCGTGGTTCCGTGTCGGTTAGGGAAAGTACTGATGAGGGCGTATCGTAAGGAACCACGCCAGGACGGTCTATGACATACAATCCGTGCTTATTGATCGAACGTCCGAATCTCGCTATGTCCGAGCCCCTTCTGCCCCCGATTCCCGACACGCACGACCTCGTCAGCGAGCTGCTGCTGGGGATGCGCCTCAGCGGCGTGCAGTACCGCCGCATCCAGGTCGCGCGGCCGTTCGGGCTGAACTTCGGCCATGCGCCGGGCCGCGCGCAGTTTCATTTCGTCGTGCGCGGGCCCGTGCTGCTGCGCGACGCGTCGGGCGCCACGATGCGGCTCGAGGGCGGCGACGCGATCCTGCTGCCGCATGGCGGCATGCACGCGCTGGTATCCGATCCCGATGTGCCGTGTCGCGAGATCAACGGCTTCGAGGTCGCGAAGCTCTGCGATACGGTGGCGTCGGTGGCGTCGGCCGGCGTGTCGCCCGCGACCTGCGCGACGACGGAACCGGGCGCCGGCGATGCGCTGATCTTCAGCGCGTGCATGGAGCTCGATCTCGGCGGCATGCAGCCGCTGGTCGGCACGATGCCCGAGTTCATGCACGTCGGCACGCTGCTCGCGCGCTACCCGGAAATCCGCCCGATGCTCGATGCGATGGAGCGCGAAGCATGCACGGCGCGCGCGGGCTTCGCGGGCATCCTCGCGCGGCTCGCGGATGTGGTCGCGGCGTTCATCGTGCGCGGCTGGGTCGAGTGCGGCTGCGGCGACGCAACGGGCTGGGTGCAGGCGCTGCGCGAACCGAAGCTCGGTCGCGCGATCGTCGCGCTGCATCGCGAGCCGGGCCGCAACTGGAGCGTCGCGGAGCTCGCGACCGAAGCGGGCGTGTCGCGCTCGGTGTTCGCCGAGCGGTTTCTCGCGGCGACCGGGATGACGCCCGTGCGCTACCTGACCGAGTTGCGGATGCGGCTCGCCGCGCAGTGGATCGCGCGCGACCGCGAGACGATCGAAGCCGTCGCGTACCGGCTCGGCTACGGTTCGCTGGCCGCGTTCAGCCGCGCGTTCAAGCGCGTGGTGGGCAAGCCGCCGGGCGCGGTGCGCGCGGAGGGCGACCTCGGTGTCGAAGCGTAACGCCTGACGCGCGGCGCCATGCATTGTCGCCTGGCGTCAGGTTGGCGTCACTTCGGCGTTCAGCCGCCGCTGCGCGCGTCGAGCCTGTCGACCAGCGCCGTCGCGCATTGCACGGCAAGCGCCGCGCACTGCTGCGCATTCACCGTTGCACCGGTCGCGATCGTGCCCTGCACGATCCGCCCCAGCAAGTCCTTCGAGAGCTCGGCGATCTCGTGATCCCGTTCCGTCATGATGTCCTCCCGCACGCTGGCCGGTTGCGGCCATTCGCCCGTGCGTAGCGAACGTCGTGCCCGCGCCGCTCAACGCGGCTTCGCCCGCACGACGATCTGCGCCTGCGTGTCGCGTTCGATGCGTTCGAGCGCCCCACGCAGCGCCGCGAATTCGTCCGGCGTGCACACCTGACGACCGAAATCCGCCTTCATCCGCCGCGTGACCTGGACGATGCGCGCGGCCGCATCGAACACGTAATGCGACGTGAACGCGACGAAGCGGTCGTGCACGTCCGCATCCGTCGGCAGGTCGGTGACGACGACATCCGCCGGCAGTGCAATCTGCCCGGTCTCGTCGAACGTGCCGCCGACGCAGCCCCACGGCTGCGTACGCACGGGTTCGGCCAGCCAGTTCTCGACCTGCGTCGCGATGCCGCCCGTGAGGCTCGACAGCGCGGGCAACGCGGTCGTGCCGTCGGGCCACACGAAATGATCGAGCGTGCCGGTGACCGTCACGTCGAACGGCCCCTCGGTCACGCGCCGGTCGCCGGTCGACAGTTGCGCGCGGCCGCGCAGGCCGCTTTGCCTCAGACGCTCGGTCGCCAGCGCGTCGATGCGATCGTGCGGCGCCCGGCGAAACAGGTTCCGCTCGAGTTCGGCCGTCCAGCCGCTGTCCTCGACGTATGCATTGAAACGCGCGACGCCCGGTTGCGCGGCGTCGATCCCGACCCGCGCGATGCGGCCGCGCGGCTGCGTGGCCGGCGTGCGCGACAGCACACCGGTGTCGACGAGCAGCGCGGGACGATCCATCACGATCGGCGGCAGGTAGCCGAACGCGATGCCGGCCGTCGTCGTGTCCGCATAGAGCGCGAGGTCGGGCAGCCACGTGATCGCATGATTGATCGCGCCGCCGCCGTAACCGGGTACCGACGGCAGCGTGTAGACGGCGCCGAGATTGATCAGCACCGGCTCGCTGCGAATGCCGACCGCCGCGAGCAGCGCGCCGAACAGCGCGACATGATCCTTGCAGTCGCCGTAGCGGTTGCGCAGGATGTCCGTCACGCGATGCGGCGCGGCGGCCGTTTCGCCGAGAAACAGCCCGACGTAGCGCACGTTCGCCTGCACCCAGTCGTACAGGATGCGCGCCTTGTCGCGCGGATCGGCGGCCTCCGCGGTGAGCGCGCGCGCCAGTTGCACGACGGTCGGATCGCCCGCGCTCGGGTCGACGGCCGCGTTGCGGTAGCGGGCGGCGAAGGCCGCGTAGTCGGGCAGCGTCGACACGACGAGCCGGTCGCCGTAGGTCGGATAGCCGACCGCGCCGCTCTCGATGCGGTCGTACGGGCCGTGCCGGTAATCGAATTCATAACGCGTGCGGCCGTTCGCCGTGACCGGCGGCAGCGCGACGTAGCCGCGCGCGTCCGCATGCAGCGGCATGTCGGCCGGCACGTCGAAGATCAGCCGCTGGCTGTCGACGGGCTCGCGCGACGGCTCGACGTAGTAGCCGAAGTAGCCGGGATTGACGGGTTTCGTGCGCGTCTTGCGGAACGCCACGCGCGTGCTCGATCCGGCTTCGACGCCGGGGAACACGACGGTGCGCAACAACCCGTCCTGGAACGTCGGCGCGCCGGCCGAGCGCGGCTCCTGCACGTCGCGGATGCCGTCCGCGCCGACCGGATGCGCGACGCCGTCGCGATCGATCGTCTCGGCCGCGAGCAGATCGACCTGCTCGAGATGCTTGTCGAACCACACGTAGCGCTGCGCGACCGCGTCGATGCCGTTCGCATTGTTCGCGCGCAGTATCGAATCGTCGTGCTCGTCGAGCGAGCCGTCGTGCTGGATCACGAATTCGTGGACGTCGCTGACGAGCGTGACGGGGGCTTCGTCTTCCGCGCCGGACGACTCGCGCGAGTCGTGCGAGTCGTGCGTGCCGGCCGCGGCGATTCCCGCGCCGAGCGCAACGGCGCAGGCGAGCAGACAGCCGGCCCATCGGGAAGCAAAACGTGCCACGTCGCGACTCTCCGCGCGTTCGTTACCGGGCGTCGGGACTGCGCGCCCACGCGACAGGTCGTACCCGCATGACACGCGCATGACGGACCACCCGCCCGATGGCCGTCGTGCGATCCAGTGTGGGTGACGTGCCGGCGAGCGTCAAGCCGTGCGGCCCATCGCCGTCTCCCGACTTTCCGCGCGTATCGGCGCCGTCCGGCACGCCGGCCGTCGCCTCCCGATCCCGATCCGTTCGCCCGCCCTATCCGTCCGAACGCCATCGATGCCCGCGTCCCGGTCGTGCGTTGTTCCCCGCAGTTCGTCTTTTGTGCGCGCGCAACAATGGCGATGCCTCGCGCCCGGCGCCCGGCGGGCAACCCGATTCCCCGCGTGGCGCCGGGCGCGATGGTCTTCAAGAACCACATCTCACGAGGACATACCATGCAACTCCAATCCCATCCGGCGTGCCGCCCGTTTTACGAAGCCGGCGAACTGTCGCAACTGACCGCCTTCTACGAAGAAGGCCGTAACGTCATGTGGATGATGCTGCGATCGGAGCCGCGGCCGTGCTTCAACCAACAACTCGTTACCGACATCATCCATCTCGCGCGCGTCGCACGCGACTCGGGCCTCACGTTCGACTTCTGGGTGACGGGCTCGCTCGTCCCCGAGCTGTTCAACGTCGGCGGCGACCTGAGCTTCTTCGTCGACGCGATCCGCAGCGGCCGGCGTGACCAGCTGATGGCCTACGCGCGCTCGTGCATCGACGGCGTGTACGAGATCTACACGGGCTTCGGCACCGGCGCGATCTCGATCGCGATGGTCGAGGGCAGCGCGCTCGGCGGCGGCTTCGAGGCCGCGCTCGCGCACCACTACGTGCTCGCGCAGAAGGGTGTGAAGCTCGGGTTTCCCGAGATCGCGTTCAACCTGTTCCCGGGCATGGGCGGCTATTCGCTCGTCGCGCGCAAGGCGAACCGCGGCCTCGCGGAATCGCTGATCGCGACCGGCGAGGCGCATGCGGCCGAGTGGTACGAGGATCGCGGGCTGATCGACCAGACGTTCGGCGCCGGCGACGCGTATCTCGCGACGCGCACCTTCATCGACGTGACGAAACCGAAGCTGAACGGCGTGCGCGCGATGCTGCGCGCCCGCGAGCGCGTGTTCCAGCTGTCGCGCTCGGAGCTGATGGACATCACGGAAGCGTGGGTGCATGCGGCGTTCACGATCGAGCCGAAGGACCTCGCGTACATGGAACGCCTGGTGATGCTGCAGAACCGCCGCGTGTCGAAGCTGCGCACGGTGTAATGGAACCGGCGCCGCCGCGTACCGGCGGCGCCTGGGCGGGCACGAGGCTCAGGCGATCAGCCTGAGCTTCCGCGTCTCCGCGAGCCACGCCTCGAACGCCTGCGCCGGCATCGGCCGCGCGTAGTAGTAGCCCTGCGCGTGATCGACGTCGAGCTGCTTGAGGAAATCGGCTTCCGCATGCGTTTCGACGCCTTCGGCGATCACCGCGAAATTCAGCGCCTTCGCGAGCGACACGACCGAGCGCACCAGTGCCTGCGAGCGCGGGTTGCGGTCGATGCCCGTGATGAAGGTGCGGTCGAGCTTGATCGCATCGAGCGGCAGGCGCGACAGCTGCGACAGCGACGAATAGCCGGTGCCGAAATCGTCGAGATGGATCTCCGCGCCGAGCTGGCGGAACTGCCGCATCAGCCCGATCGCGGAATCCTCGTCCTCGATGAAGCAGCTTTCGGTCAGCTCGATGTCGAGCAGGCCGGGCTTCAGCCCCGCGCCGTCAAGAATCGACGCGAACTGGTGCACGATGTTCATGTCCTGCAACTGCCGCGCGGACACGTTCACCGCGATCCGGATGCCAAGCCCCTTCGCCTTCCATGCGGCGGCCTGTGCGGCCGCGGTGCGCATCACCCAGCGCCCGAGCGGCGCGATCAGCCCCGACTCCTCCGCGAAACGAATGAACTCGATCGGCGCGACGAGCCCGCGATCGGGCGACTGCCAGCGGATCAGCGCCTCGACGCCGTGCACGTCGCCCGTCGCGATATCGACGACCGGCTGGTAATGCAGCACGAACTGCTCTTCCTCGAGCGCCTTGCGCAGGTTCGTGTCGAGCCACATGTACTTCGCGACCTTCTGGTTCATCTCCAGCGAGAACACGCGGTACGTGTGCTTGCCTTCCTCCTTCGCGACGTACATCGCGGTGTCGGCGCTGCGGATCAGCGTCTCGAGCGAATCGCCATGCTGCGGATGCATCGCGATGCCGATCGAGCAGCTCGTGTAGACCTCCATCAGCCCGAGGTGGATCGGCGTGCGCAGCCGTTCGAGGATGATCTGCGCGGTCGCCTCGAGCAGCGGCCGCGTGCCGTGCTCGAACAGCACGAGGAACTCGTCGCCGCCGAGCCGGGCGAGCGTCGCGCCGGACGGCAGGCAGCCGCTGATGATCGACGACACGTCCTGCAGCAGGCGGTCGCCGGTGATGTGACCGTAGTGATCGTTGACGCGCTTGAAGTTGTCGAGGTCGAGGAACAGGATCCCGACCTGGCCGCGCGTGTCGGGGCTCTCCGCGTCGATCGCCGCACGGATCCGCTCGCTGATCGCATGGCGGTTCGGCAGCCCGGTGAGCACGTCGGTGTTCGCCAGCTCGGTGAGCCGCTGCTGCGCGTTGCGCTCCTCGGTGATGTCGATGCCCGAGCAGATCAGGAACTGCTCGTCGATGCCGCTGCCGCTCTGCACGAACTTGTTGCGGAACTGGAACAGGCGCGGCCCGTTGACCGTGTTGATGTAGCGCTCGACCGCGTACGACTGGTTGCTCGCGAAAAAGCCGGTGATGTTGGTGCGCGACTGCGCGCCCTGCTCGGGGCTCATGAACAGCTCGAACGCGCTGCGGCCGATCACGTCGACCTCGCGCTTGCCCGTCACTTCCTCGCACAGCCGGTTGAAGCGCTGCACCATCCCGTTGCGATCGAGGATCACGACGAGCGAATTGACTTCGGACACGACCTGCTCGGCGAAGGCGAGCCCGTGCGACAGATCGTCGGCGACGGATGCGGTATCGGAATAGGCGGACGCCGTGCCGGCCCAGTCGGTCGTGTTGACCTTCCTGCCGACCAGATGGAGGCTGACCGGATTGCCGAACAGCGCGATGTCGAGCACGAGATGCGACGTGACGCCGGTCAGCGCACGCACGCGCGCGGCCTGCTCGACCGTCAGCGCAACCGCCACGTTGGTCAGGCCGCGCACGGCGGCCAGCTCGAGCGCGTTGCTGTCGCTGCCGAGACGCCAGCAGGGGCTGCGCGTACCGACATGCGCCTCGAGCACCGCGCTATCGTTTTCGTCATCCATGGACACGCCCCGATCCAGAAAAAAACGCACAGTGTAGACGGAGGCGAGCGGGCCGACCGCCCTGCCCGGGCCGCGCCGAGCGCGTTCCGGCAGGTCAGCCGTGATTGCCGTGACAGCGGGCCTCGTCCCGTACTTGTTTCCAGCTACTGCGACCGGCGTTCGCGCGTGACGCGCGCAGGTTTTGCCAAACGAATGATGAGAGCCATCTTATCAAATGACGATGAGGATTGGCACTCACATTTAGAGCAGAGTGTCAAGGAATCGGGACTCGATTGGCAAGCGGGATTTTTCATGATTTGCGGCCGGCGAAAGACCCGGTGCGGCACGGCGCAACGGCGTGGCGGAATCGGCTGAATGCCTTGCTGGTCATGGGTTTGCGGTCGACGCGGAGCGATCGCGGCATGGCACTGGCGGCACCCCTCAGACAGGGTCGGATCGCATGCCGGCGCACCGGATTTCGGCCATTTTTGATTCCGTTTGTGCGTGAATTCGTTGTTTTATTCCACAGTCCGTTGCAATGATTTCAGCCCGGCGCGGCCGCCCGCGCCGGGTCGCACGAATCAGCCCGCCGCGCCGTACCCGCCGCCGCCCGGCGTTTCGACCACGAATACGTCGCCCGGCGCCATCTGCGCGCGGCCGATATGGTCGAGCGCCTCGACCGTGCCGTCCGCCCGCTCGATCGTATTGCGGCCGAGCGCGCCGGCTTCGCCGCCCGCCGCACCGAACGGCGCGTGGATCCGGTTGTTCGACAGGATCGACGCGGTCATCGGCTCGAGGAAGCGGATCCGCCGCACCGCGCCGTCGCCGCCGCGCCAGCGGCCGCCGCCGCCCGACCCGGCGCGGATCCGGTGCGAGTCGAGCCGCACCGGGTAGCGCCATTCGAGCACCTCCGGATCGGTCAGCCGCGAGTTCGTCATGTGCGTCTGCACCGCGCCGACGCCCGCGAAACCGTTGCCTGCGCCGCTGCCGCCCGCGATCGTCTCGTAGTACTGGTAGCGATCGTTGCCGAATGTGAAGTTATTCATCGTTCCCTGGCTCGACGCGACGCAGCCGAGTGCGCCGTACAGCGCGTTGGTGATCGCCGACGACGTCTCGACGTTGCCCGACACGACGGCCGCCGGATACTCGGGGTTCAGCATCGAGCGGGCCGGCACGATCACCGTCAGCGGCTTCAGGCAGCCGGCGTTCAACGGGATGTCGTCGCCGACCAGCGTGCGGAACACGTACAGCACGGCGGCCATGCAGACGGCCTTCGGCGCGTTGAAGTTGTTGTCGAGCTGCGCGGACGTGCCGGTGAAATCGATCTCGGCGCGCCGCGCCGCGCGGTCGACGCGGATCGCGACGCGAATCTCCGCGCCGTTGTCGAGCGGATAGCGGTACGCGCCGTCCTGCAACGCGCCGATCACGCGCCGCACCGCTTCTTCCGCGTTGTCCTGCACGTGCCCCATGAACGCGAGCACGACGTCGCGGCCGAACTGCGCGACCATCCGGCGCAATTCGTCGACGCCCTTCTGGTTCGCGGCGATCTGCGCACGCAGGTCGGCCATGTTCTGCTCGACGTTGCGCGCCGGGTACCGGCCCGATGCGAGCAGCGCGCGCGTGTCCGCATCGCGCAGCACGCCGGCCGACACGAGCTGCCAGTTGTCGATCAGCACGCCCTCCTCGTCGATGTGCGTCGAATCGGGCGGCATCGAGCCGGGCGTCGTGCCGCCGATGTCCGCGTGGTGGCCGCGCGAGCCGACGTAGAACAGCGGCGCGTCCGAGCCGTCGGCGAATACCGGCGTGATGACCGTCACGTCCGGCAGGTGCGTGCCGCCGTGATACGGGTCGTTCAGCATGTAGACGTCGCCGTCGCGCATCCGGCCGCGGTTGCGCTCGATCACCGTGCGGATGCTCTCGCCCATCGAGCCGAGGTGCACGGGCATGTGCGGCGCGTTCGCGATCAGGTTGCCGTCGCCGTCGAAGATCGCGCACGAGAAGTCGAGCCGCTCCTTGATGTTGACCGAGTACGCGGTGTTCTGCAGCCGCAGCCCCATCTGCTCGGCGATCGACATGAACAGGTTGTTGAAGATCTCGAGCCGCACCGGATCGGCGTCGGTGCCGAGCGAGCGGCGCGTCGGCAGCGGCGTCGTGCGCGTCAGCACGAGGTTGCCCTGCGTGGTCATCTCGGCGCGCCAGCCGGGTTCGACGACGGTCGTGCCGTTCTGCTCCGCGACGATCGCCGGGCCGTCGATCGCGTCGCCGGCCAGCAGCGTGTCGCGCACGTAGAGCGCCGCGTCGTGCCACTGGCCGCCGGAATGGAAGCGCACCGCGGAATCGGCGCGCGGCGCGGTGCCGTCGCCCGCCCCGCGCGGCGCGAGCGGCGCGATGTCGACCGGCGCGTCCGAGCGGCCGATCGCCTCGACCGACGCCAGTTCGGCGACGAGCGGCGTGCCGGGCATCAGGAACGCGTAGCGCTGCCGGTACGCGGCCTCGAACGCCTGCTGCATCGCGTCGACGCTGCCGGCCGGCACGTCGAGCGCCGAATCGGTGCCCTGGTAGCGCAGGTGCACGCGCCGCTCGGTCGCGATCCGCTCCGGCGCGACACCCTGTTCGAGCAGCGCGCCGACGGCCTCGTCGGCCAGCCGGTCGAGCGCCGCGTTCAACGCGGGCAGCGATGCGTCGGACAGCACGGCCTCGACCGCACGCTCGCGCATCGCGGTCTGGTCGGCCAGGCCCATCCCGTACGCCGACAGCACGCCCGCGAGCGGATGCGCGAACACCTGCGTCATCCCGAGCGCGTCGGCCACGCCGCACGCGTGCTGGCCGCCCGCGCCGCCGAACGTCGTCAGCACGTAGCGCGACACGTCGTGGCCGCGCTGCACCGAGATCTTCTTGATCGCGTTCGCCATGCTGCCGATCGCGATCTCCAGGAAGCCTTCGGCCAGCGCCTCGGGCGTCTCACGCCGCCCCGTCGCCGCATGGATCTCGTCGGCGAGCGCCGCGAATTTCGCGACCACGCCGTCGCGGTCGAGCGGTTCGTCCGCATGCGGGCCGAACACGCGCGGGAAGTAATCGGGCTGGATCTTGCCGAGCATCACGTTGCAGTCGGTGACCGTCAGCGGGCCGCCGCGCCGGTACGCGGCCGGCCCCGGGTTCGCGCCTGCCGATTCGGGCCCGACGCGCAGCCGTGCGCCGTCGAAGCCGAGCACCGACCCGCCGCCGGCCGCGACCGTATGGATGCTCATCATCGGCGCGCGCATCCGCACGCCGGCCACCTGCGTCTCGAACTCGCGCTCGAACTCGCCGTTGTAGTGCGACACGTCGGTCGACGTGCCGCCCATGTCGAAGCCGATCACCTGGCCGAAGCCGGCCGCGCGCGCCGCGCGCACCATCCCGACGATGCCGCCGGCCGGCCCCGACAGGATCGCGTCCTTGCCCTGGAACGCGTCGGCGCGCGTCAGCCCGCCGCTGCTCTGCATGAACTGCAGGTTCACGCCCGGCATCTCGTGCGCGACCTGCTCGACGTAGCGGCGCAGGATCGGCGACAGGTACGCGTCGACGACGGTCGTGTCGCCGCGCGACACCATCTTCATCAGCGGCGACACCTCGTGCGACACCGACACCTGCGTGAAGCCGATGCGGCGCGCCAGCTCGGCCAGCGCGCGCTCGTGCGCGGTGTAGCGGTAGCCGTGGATCAGCACGATCGCGAGCGCCCTCACGCCGCTGTCGAACACGCGGCGCAGCGACGCTTCGGCACCCTGAACGTCGAGCGGCACGACGACGTCGCCATGCGCGCCGACGCGCTCGTCGATCTCGACGACGGTCTCGTACAGCGCGTCCGGCAGCACGATGTCGAGATCGAACAGGCGCGGCCGGTTCTGGTACGCGATGCGCAGCACGTCGCGAAAGCCCTGCGTCGTCGCGAGCGCGGTGCGTTCGCCCTTGCGTTCGAGCAGTGCGTTGGTCGCGACCGTCGTGCCCATCTTCACCATGTCGACGCGCGCGGGCGTGATCGGCTCGCCGGCCGCGAGGCCGAGCAGGTGGCGGATGCCGGCCACGGCCGCGTCGCGGTACTGCTCGGGGTTCTCCGACAGCAGCTTGTGCGTGACGAGCGTGCCGTCGGGCCGGCGCGCGACGATGTCGGTGAAGGTGCCGCCGCGGTCGATCCAGAATTGCCAGCGCGCGGCGTCGGAGGGAACGGAGGAAAGGTGTCGGTCAGTCATGATGTCGGGTCGAGGCGTCGTTGAATCGAGGGACGAGCGCCGCCGCACGGCGCGCGTCGCACGCCGTGTCACGGTCTCGATGAAAGGGGAAGCAGGACGAAGGGCGGGCCGCCCGGCCGCTTACGCGGCGTCGAGTTCGCGGCCGCGGGTCTCGGGCAGCGTCAGCGCGGCGACGATCACCACGCCGTACGCGGCGACCGCGAAGATGCCGATGCTCGTGCCGAGCCCGTACTGCTTCGACAGCGCACCGATCAGGAACGGGAACAGCGCACCGATCGCGCGGCCCACGTTGTAGCAGAAGCCCTGGCCGGAACCGCGCACGCGGGTCGGGAACAGCTCGGTGAGGAACGCGCCCATCCCCGAGAAGATGCCCGATGCGAAGAAGCCGAGCGGGAAGCCGAGCCACAGCATCGACGCGTTGGTCAGGTTCAGCGACGTGTACGCGAATGCGATCACCATCGAGCCGACCGCGAACAGGATGAAGTTCGGCTTGCGGCCGAGGCGGTCGGTCAGGTACGCGCTCGTCAGGTAGCCGACCCACGAACCGAAGATGATCATCGCGAGATAGCCGCCGGTGCCCATCACCGTGAGGTGACGCTCGGTCTTCAGGAAGGTCGGCAGCCACGTCGTGATCGCGTAGTAGCCGCCCTGCGCGCCGGTCGTCAGCAGCGCCGCGCGCAGCGTCGTCGTGATCAGCTTCGGCGCGAAGATCTCGGTCAGGCGCGGCGCGTCGGCCACCTGTGCCTGCGCGGCCTTCTCCTTCTCGTAGACGTCCGGCTCCTTCACGTAGCGGCGGATCGCGACGACCAGCAGCGCGGGCGCGAGCCCGACGAGGAACAGCGCGCGCCACGCCTGCTCGGCCGGCAGCACCGAGAACAGCAGCGCATACAGCAGCGCGCAGAGCCCCCAGCCGATCGCCCAGCCCGACTGCACGAGCCCGACGGCCTTGCCGCGGTCGCGCGCGCGGATCACTTCGCCGATCAGCACCGCGCCGGCCGTCCATTCGCCGCCGAAGCCGAAGCCCATCAGCGCACGCGCCGCGAGCAGCTGGTGGTAGTTCTGCGCGAGCCCGCACAGCGCGGTGAACACCGCGAACCACAGCACCGTGAGCTGCAGCGTGCGCACGCGTCCGATCCGATCGGACAGGATGCCGGCGATCCAGCCGCCCGCCGCCGACGCGAGCAGCGTGACCGTGCCGATGAAGCCGGCGTCCGCGAGCGAGATGCCCCACGTCGCGACGAGCGTCGGAATCACGAACGACAGCATCTGCGTATCCATCCCGTCGAGCATGTAGCCGACCTTGCAGCTCCAGAATGCGCGGCGCTCGCGCGACTGTGCGTCCGCGTACCACGAGAACAGGCCGCTGCGCGCTCGGCTCGCGGGCTCCGCGGCGGGTGCCGCGAGGGTCTTGCTTTCCATGGTGGTGCTCCTGTCGTTATGCGCGTTCGAATGGCGATCGGGCGTGCGGGGTATCGGGCTTGGGCCGTCCATCGGCCCCTGAATTCAGAAAACGGCCAGCGATGCGTTCGTGATGTCGGTCATCAGCATGTGGCCGGGCGTATGCGCGATCGCGATCGGCAGCTTCGCGTCCATCAGCGCGGTTTGCGGCGTCACGCCGCATGCCCAGAACACCGGCAGTTCGTCGTCGCGGATCGTCACCGCGTCGCCGAATTCGGGGGCGTCCAGATCGGCGATGCCGAGCGCACGCGGGTGGCCGATATGGATCGGCGCGCCGTGCACGCCCGGGAACCGGCTCGTGATCTGCACCGCGCGGATCGCGTCGGCGCCGCGCATCGGCCGCATCGACACGACCAGCTGGCCGCCGAAGATGCCCGCGCGGCGGTTCGCGATCGACGTGCGGTACATCGGCACGTTACGCCCCTCCTCGACGTGACGCAGGCCGATGCCCTCGCGGGCGAGCATGTCCTCGAACGAGAACGAGCAGCCGATCGCGAACACGACGAAATCGTCGCGCCACAGCGCTTCCAGCGACTCGACGCGCTCGGTCAGGCGGCCGTCGCGATAGACGTTGTAGCTCGGCACGTCGGTGCGGATGTCGAGATCCTCGCCGAGCGCGTCGATCCGGAACGCGCCCGGTTCGCCGACGCCGAGCAGCGGGCAGGCTTTCGGATTCGCCTGACAAAAGCGCAGGAAATCGTGCGCGTACGCGTCGGGCAGGATCGCGAGGTTCGCTTGCGCGAACGGGCCGCAATGGCCGGCGGTCGGGCCGCGGAATGCGCCGCTGCGCACGGACTGGCGGAATTCGGAAGGCGTCATGAGGTTCTGTCGCGGATCGGGTTGTCGTCGGGATGACGGTGATGTGTCATCGGTTACGGCGAAGAATAGAAAGGAAAAAAATTGACCGCCAACGAGTTTTTTTGCACTTCTTGTATAGAATTTCTTAACGCACCCTCGGGTTTCCCCCGGTCCCGTTCACTTTTCCTCAGCGGCAAGCTGCGCATCGCCCCTTCGCCCGATCCGCCATGAACACGCGTTTTCTCGAAACCTTCGTCACGCTCGCGAAGCTGCGCAACTTCCGCACGACGGCGGCCGCGCTGCATGCGACGCCGGCCGCGATCTCGCAGCGCCTGAAGGCGCTCGAGGACGAACTGCAGACGGTACTCGTCGATCGCGACAGTCGCGAATTCCGGCTCACGCCGAACGGCGAGTACCTGCTCGGCTATGCGAAGGCCGTGGTCGAGGCCACGCAGGAACTGCAGGCGGCCGCCTCGGGCGAGAGCGCGCTGCGCGGCAAGCTGCGGCTCGGCGTGATCGAGACCGTCGTGCACAGCTGGCTGCCGCACTACATGCGGCGGCTCGCGGCCGACTACCCGCAGCTGGAGATCGACCTGACCGTCGACGTGAGCGTCGTGCTGCAGCGCCGGCTGATGGCCGGCGAGCTCGACCTGATCATCCGCGTGGAGGGCAGCGACGAGGCGTCGGTCGTGTGCGACGCGCTCGCGAACTACCCGGTGCGCTGGATCGCCCGCGCGGGGCTGCTGCCGAACACGCGCACGGGCCTCGCGCGGCAGGTGCTGCGCCAGCCGATCCTCACGTACGGGCGCGGCACCGCGCCCCATCGCGCGCTGGAGGACATCGTGCGCACGCTCGCGCATGCGCACGGCGTGCCGCTGTCGGACACGCGCATCACCGGCTCGCCGTCGATCTCGGTGATCGTGCAGCTGGTGCGCGACGGTTTCGGCGTCGCCGCGATTCCGGTGCTGTTCGTCGACGCGCTGATCGAGAGCGGCGAAGTGGTCGAGCTGCCGCTGCAGCCGTCGCCGCCGTCGATCGTCGTGTCGATGTCGCGACGCGCGGACGCACCGCGATTCGTGCACGGCGCGTCGATCGCCGCGCGGGCCGCGTGTCACGAGTACTGCGAGAAGAGCAAGCGGTTGCTGGTCGAAGCGCTGTGACGTTGCAGCGGCCGATGACGCGCGTTCGACATCGCCGCGGGAATCGCCCACAATCGCCTTCGGCGCGTCCGCACCATCGCGCCCTCCATCGAGAATGACGGCACGGCCGGCCGGCATTCATCGCTTCGCATGCTCCTGCACGACCAGAGGGCAACATGCCGATCCGCTCCGCCTCCACCCGCCTGAATCTCGCGCGCGCCGTGATCGTCGCGCTGTACGTCGCGTCGCTGCTGCTGCCCGTCGCGGCCGAACCGCCGAATGCCGCGGGCGCGGTGAGCTGGTGGCACGGGTACACGGTGCTCGCGCTCGGCGGGCTCGCGATCCTCGACCTGCAGTTCGCGTGGCTCGGCAATCCGCTGCTGATCGCCGCGCTGATCAGGCCGAACCGCACCGTGTCCGCGCTGCTCGCCGTGGTCGTGGTATTTGCGATCGGGTGGCACACGATCCCGACCGACGCGAACTACGAAAAGATCACCACGTTCGGTGCCGGGTACTACCTGTGGATCGTGGCGATGGCGGGCGGCGCCGCGCTGCCGTGGATCGACGGGCGCCAGCGGAAGGACGGCGCGGCGGCCATGGCGGCGGTCGCCGCCGCGCCGTCACCGGCCCGCCCGCCCGGCCGGAAAACGGGCTGGACCGTCACGGCGGCCGGCACGCGCATCGAAGCGACCGACCAGACCGGTGCAACGCGCGGGATCGCGCTGTCCGACCTCGGTGCGGTCGTGATCGAAACCAACGACCAGGGCCCGTTCGTGTCGGACGTCTGGTGGCTCCTGTTCGATACGCGCAAGCAGTTCGCGTGCGGATTTCCGCAGGATGCCGAAGGCGCGAAGGCGGCGGTCGACCGGCTGCTCGACCTGCCCGGCATCGATCACCGCAAGGTCGTCGACGCGCAGACGTCGATCCAGAACGCGACGTTCCCGATCTGGGAACGCACGGCGGGCGACCCGGCCACGCCGGGTGAAACCGGAGCGACCGCCTGAGCGGCGACGCTTACGCCGGTTGCCCCGCGTGCGGCTGCGTCAGCTTGCCGTCACCGTACTCGCGGAGCACCTTCGAAATCACGACGCGATAGCCGTCGAGCCAGCGAGCCTGCTTCGCTTTGGCTTCGAGGTGCGCGGGATGCTGCATCAACTGCTGCAGCGCCGCCTCCGATTCCCAGTAGTAGACGTTCTGGATCAACCCCGCTTCGGCGTTCTCCCACGTTTCCTCGCCGACATAGCCGGGCGTCGCGCGCGCCATGTCGGCGATCTGCCGGTCGAGCCGGTGGAATTCGTCGTCGTATCGCCCGGCACGGAAAATGAAGGTCGACGCGTACATGCACGCTCCATCGAGAACGGTTGAAAGAGCGCCAAGTGTACGGCACGCACGGCGTGCCGCGATCGTCATGCGGCGCTTACGCGGTGAGCGGGCCGGCGGTGAGCCGGTCGTCGAGCCATGCATCGATGCGCGGCGCGTCGTCACGCGCTCCGGCAGCAGGCGAAGGCATCGCGGCCAGCGCGTGTCGTGCGCGTTCAAGCGCCTGCGCGAAACCGCGCAACTCCTGCGTCGCGGGCCGGTCGTCGGCACGCCGGCGGACGAGCGCCGCCTCGATGTTGGCACCGATCAGTGCAAGCTGCGCGTCGATGAAGTCGGTGCACAGCGCGCGGCAATGCGCGGAAACCGCTGCGACGGCCAGCAGCACGGGCACGATCGACACGGTCAGGTAGCCGCCCGGCGCGAGCCGCGACAGCGCATGACGCACGTCCTGCCCGCCATCGCTCAACGCGGCGAACACGGCGTCGCGCCACACCGCGCGCTCGAACGCGAGCGCATCGCGATGTGCGTCGAGCGCCGCGCGATCCGCGACCTGCCCGGCCGTCACCAGCGGAATCGGGAATGCAGCGTCGACGGATGCCTGCGCGGCGCCCGCCTCGACGATGCAGTTCGCGCCCAGCCATGCCGCGTCGTCCCGCCGCGCGGCGAGCACGCGCGACTGCAACCGGTCCGGCAGCATCGGATCGAGCGGCACCGCGCTGCAGATCGACGGCTTGCTCGCCTGCACGCTGCAACGACCGTCGTCGGCCAGCGCCGCGCAACGGCCGAGCGACGGATAGTCGTAGCCCTGCAGCGTGACCGCGATCCATTCGCCGTTCACGCCGCCGATACGATGGAACAGCCGGTCGGCCAGCGCATCGGACGCCGCGACATCATCCGCATCGAGCACGTGCTCGCGCCCGCCCGCACGCCAGCGCTCGCCGATCCGCCGCTTCGGCACGCGACGGATCGTCAGCGCGCCGACGAAGCGATGACGATGCCGGAGCAGTTCGCGCAACGACAGCGCCGGCGCGCTGTTGCAGCAGCGTCCGCATGCGTGGCAGGCAAGCGAATAGGTCTCTACCACGGCCGCCGCACCGAATCCTGGTAGCGCGTGAGGATGAAGCGCGCGACGTCGTCCGAGTGATACGCGGCGACGAGCTGCGCGACCCACGGTTTCGCGCGATCGGCGTCGCGCACCGTCAGCACGTTCGCATACGGCGAGCGGGCGTCCTCGAGGCTGATGCTGTCGCGCGCGGGTTGCAGCCCGGCGCGGGCGGCGTCCTCGCTGTCGATCGCGACGAACGCGGCCGTATCGAGCGCCGCATACAGACGGTCGCGGCGCAGCGCGACGAGTTTCAGCCCGAGCCGGTTGCCGGTCACGTCGCGCAGCGTCGCGTGCAGGCCGGCCTGTTCGCGCAACGTCACCAGCGTGTCGTTCTGCAGCAGCACGAGCGCACGTGCCATCCCGCGCGGATCGGCGGGCAGCGCGACCGTCGCACCCGGTCGCAGTTCGTTCAGGCTTTTCAGCTTGCGCGAATAGAACGCCATCGGCAGCGTGACGGTCGGCGCGACTTCGGTCAGCGCGTAGCGCTTGCGCGCGCGCGTCGCCGCGAGCTGCTGCGCATCCTCGAAGCTGGCCGCGTCGATCCGGCCGTCGGCAAGCGCCGCGTCGATGCGCGACGCATCGTCGAATTCGACGACGTCGACACCCAGCCCGCGCGCGGCGGCGACCCGCTTCACTTCGTCCAGGATCTGCGCATGCACGCCGCGTGTGACGCCGACGCGTACCGCCGGCGCAGCGGTGTCGGCCGCCACTGCCGATCCCTGATGCGCGACACCCCACGCGGCCAGCAGCCATACGGCCACGCAGCGCACGAAACCCTTCGTCATGACGGGTCCCTCAGGATCGTGCGAAAGCCGATATGCGACGCCCCGAGATCGGCTTCCTGCTGTTCGCGCGACGACGCGCGATAACGCACGCAGTAATCGCGCGAGCACAGGAACGAGCCGCCCTTGATGACCATCGGCGTATCGTGCCGGCGCGTCGGCGGGGCGACGGCCGCCGTGTCGCCGTTCGTATGCGACTGGTGCGGGCCCGTGTACGCGTCCTTCGTCCATTCCCATGCGTTGCCGATCATGTCGTAGAGCCGGAACCCGTTCGCCGCGTAGCAGCCGACGGGCGCGAGCCCCGCATGCCCATCCTCGGCCGTGTCGAGCACCGGAAACGCGCCCTGCCAGTAATTCGCGGCCGGCTTGCCCCGCGCGTCGCGCGGCGCCGCATCGAGCGATGCGTCGTCGCGGCCGGCCTTGCCCGCGTATTCCCATTCCGCTTCGGTCGGCAAGTCGCGGCCGAGCCAGCGCGCATACGCGAGCGCGTCGCGCTGCGTGACGAGCGTGACGGGCAGGTTGCCGCGCCCGTCCACGTCGCTGCCGGGCCCGCGTGGATGGCGCCACGACGCGCCCTTCACCCACGACCACCACGCGAGGTCGCGCGCATTCATCTCGTCGCGCGTCGGCACATGAAACACCGCCGCGCCGCCCTGCTGCTCGGCTTCGGTCACGTAACCGGTCGCCTGCACGAACGCGGCGAACTGCGCGATCGTCACGTCGGTCTGGTCGATCCAGAAGCCGCCGACGCGCGTGCGGCCGTCGCCGACCGGACGCTCGTCCGCATAGCCGCGCGTGCTGCCGAACACGAACGCGCCGCCGCGCAGGTGCACCATCCCGGCCTGCGGATCGTCGCGCCACTTCGCCGGCAGCCCCGAATAGCGTTCGCATTGGTGTTCCGAACCGAGCGGCGCAAGCGCGCGGCCGCGATTCAGGTCGTCGAACGCGCCGCCTGCCGGCGCCGCCGAATTCGCATAGCCCACCGCGAACGCGGCGGCGAACAACGTGGCGGCAAGCGCCGCGCCGGTCGTCCAGAAGCGGAACCGCATCGTGTCGTCCCCGCGATCAGTAGTAGCCGCGCGGACGCAGCGGCTCGACGCCGCCGACGTTGCTCATGTAGGTCTTCCACTGGTCGACGAGCGTGCTGATCACCGACGGGTTCTGCGCGGACACGTCGGTCGTCTCGCCGCGATCCGACGCGAGGTCGTACAGCTGCCAGTGACCGTCGAGCGGCCCGAGCGGCGGCTCGGTCCACAGCGCCTTCCAGCGGCCGTCGGCGCTGCGCAGGTACGCGCGGCCGTACGCTTCGTCGCCGAACGGCGCGGTGTGCACCTCGCCCGTCGCCGAGCCCGTGAGCACCGGCAGCAGCGACTGGCCCGTGACCGGGTACACGTAGCGGTTGTTGTAGATCACCTTGCCCTTGTTCTGGTCGACGCCCGTCAGCGTGTTGACGAGCGGCGGCGCCGGCTGCGACGGCGGCGTGACGCCCGCGATCGCGAGGAACGTCGCCGTGTTGTCGGTCACGTGCGTGAACGCGCGCAGCGTCGGCAGTTGCTGCGACTGGCCCGGCAGGCGCACGATCGTCGGCGTCGACACGCCGCCTTCGGCCGAATAGCCCTTCGTGAGCCGGTACGGCGCCGCGCTCACTTCGGCCCAGCGCAGCCCGTACTGCAGGCGCTGCGCGTTCTGCTTGCCGTTGTCGGTGCCGAGCGCCGAATAGACCGGTTCCTGCGCGTTCGCGGTGTCGGTCGCCGTCGGGTCCGCGCCGCTGTCGATCGGCCAGCCTTCCGCGCCGTTGTCCGACTGGAACATGATGAACGTGTTGTCGTATTCGCCGATGTCCTTCAGGTGCTGGATCAGCAGGCCGATGTTGTAGTCGAGGTTCTCGACCATCCCCGCGTAGATCTCCATGTAGCGCGCCTGCGCCTTGCGCTCGGCCGGCGACAGGCTCGACCACAGCTTGTCGACCTTGCCGGGGCCGTAATCGCTGTAGCCGTCCGCGGCGGAATGCACGGCACTGATGTACTTCGCGTTCGCGGTGCCGTTGTTCGCGGTCGCGGGCGACGCGGCCGTCGTTTCGGGCAGGCCGTCGAACGGCTTGAAGTCGGCGGGAATCAGGCCGAGCGCCTTCTGCCGCGCGATCCGCGCGTTGCGGATCGCGTCGTAGCCGGCGTCGTACACGCCCGCATACTTGTGCAGCCAGGGTTCGGGCACCTGCAGCGGCCAGTGCGGCGAGGTGTAGGCCGCATACGCGAAGAACGGCTTGCCGTCGCGCTGGTTCGAATCGATGTACGAGATCAGCTTCTGCGTATAGAAGTCGGTCGAATAGAACACGGCCGGGCTGCCGCCCGTACCGCCCGGCTGCCCGGGCTGGCCCGGCTGCACGTAGCGGCCGTCTTCCGTGTAGTTCGACGAGCCGGCCGGCTCGTGCGCGAAGTGGTTCGTCGCCGCGCCGCCGAGCAGCACGTAGCTGCGCTCGAAGCCCCACTGGTCGGGCGTCTGCCCGCTGCCCGTCGCGCTGCCGACGATCCCCGAGCCGATGTGCCACTTGCCCGCGATATACGTGTGATAGCCGGCGTCCTTCAGCAGTTGCGCGAACGACAGCGCGCGGTCGTTCAGGTAGCCCTCGTAGCCGGGCAAGCCGCGCCGCTCGTCGGTCGGCACACCCATCGTGCCTTCGCCGACGAGATGGTGATCGGTGCCGGACACCAGCATCGCGCGCGTGATTGCGCAGACGGTGCCCGTGTGGTGATTCGACAGGATGCGGCCCGATGCGACGAGCGCGTCGAGGTTCGGCGTGTTGATCTCGCCGCCGAATGCATGGATGTCGGAATAGCCGAGGTCGTCGGCCATGATGTACAGGATGTTCGGGCGTTTCGCGGCCTGCGGCGGCGTCGTGTTGGCCTGCGGCGGCGGCGAATTGCTGTCGACGCCGCCGCACGAGGCGAGCGACACCGCGCCGGCAATCGCGGCACAGACGACACGGAAACGGAAAGCATGCAACGGCGACGCGGACTTTTTCATTATTGTTGACGCTCGATCTACGGGATCGGCGATCTTAGCCGCGCGCGCGCGGCGGCCAAAGTCGGATTCGTCACATGCTAACGGGATGCAGGAATATGCGATGCGCGCCGCCCGGCACGTATCGCGCCGCCCGGACGTGCGGGGCCGCTACGAAGCGTGGGCGCCGCGCTGCGGCACGCGCTCGCCATCGGCATCATCGGACGCCAGCATGCCCGGAATCTCGTCCATCAGCGCGTCGACGACCACCCGCACCTTCGACGGCACGTGGCGCGATGCCGGCCGCACCGCGTACACCTCGGCACCCGACACGCTGTCGCTGTCCATCACGAGCGCGAGACGGCCGTCACGGACATACGGCGCCATCAGCCAGCACGGCAACCACGCGAGGCCCGCCCCGGCGGCGGCGGCATCGGCGATCGCCAGCAGGTCGTCCAACCTCAGGCGGCCGGCCGGACGATGATCGTGCACGGCGCCGTCCGCGCCGATGACCCGCCACGGCGTCGGCTGCCCGCCGCGCGAATACGCGATGCCGACGTGCGACGCCAGTTCGTCGAGCCCCGACGGCCGCCCGTGCCGGCCGAGATACGCGGGCGATGCGCAAATGCCCATGCGCTGCACGCCCAGCTTCCGGCCGACGAGCGCGCTCGTGTCGGCCAGCGCGCCGATGCGCACCGCGATGTCGAAACCGTCGTTCACGAGGTCGGCCACGCGATCGCTGAACGACATGTCGATTTCGAGCCGCGCATGACGCTCGACGAGGCGCCGCACGACGGGCGCCA
Source organism: Burkholderia sp. Tr-20355 (assembly GCF_017104685.1). Classification (NCBI taxonomy): domain Bacteria; kingdom Pseudomonadati; phylum Pseudomonadota; class Betaproteobacteria; order Burkholderiales; family Burkholderiaceae; genus Burkholderia; species Burkholderia sp. Tr-20355. The sequence goes on from NZ_JAAGPK010000090.1 coordinate 22,475, forward strand.
CGCATTGCCGGCCGAACAGCACGGGCACGCTGATCCGCACGCGCCCGGCCGGCTCGCGGCGGCCCGCGTCGAGCGCGGCTTCCGTCTCGCCGAGTTCGGCCAGCAGCCGCCGGCACTGCTCGTAATAGACGAGCCCTTCGTCGGTCAACCCGATCTGGCGGGTCGTGCGCTGCAGGAGCCGCGCGCCGAGACGCTGCTCGAGCCGCGCGACGATCTTCGCGACGGCCGAGCGCGTCATGCCCAGGCGCAGCGCCGCCGCCGCGAAGCTGCCCGACTCCACGACGTCGACGAATTCGGCAACGCCCCTCAACCGCTCATCCATGCAAGTCCGCTCCGGTGGAATGACTGGTTTGTGTCCGTACTAGCGACAATCATTGGCCAAATTCTCGCCAATGCGTCCCCCAGCGCAACACTATGATAGTCCGGACTATCTCTGAACAGGAGCGAACATGCATGCATGGCAAATCAAACCGGGCGACGGCATTGCCGGGCTCCGGCGCATCGACGCGACGCAGCGCCCGGTCGGGGCGACCGACGTCGTCGTGAAGATCCACTCGGCCTCGCTGAACTATCGCGACCTGATGTTCGCGCGCGGCGACTATCTCGGCATCGGCACGGAAGCACTGATCCCGGTCGCGGACGGCGCCGGCGAAGTCGTCGAAATCGGCCGAGACGTCACGCGGTTCAAGCCGGGTGACCGCGTGATCAACACGTATTTCCCGCACTGGATCGACGGGCCGGTCACGCCGCAGAAAGTCTCGGGATCGGCCGGTTCCCATTTCGACGGCGTGCTCGCCGAACGCTTCGTGTCCGACGAAGCCGCGCTGGTCGCCATCCCGCCTCATCTCGACTACGACGAAGCCGCGACGCTGTCGTGCGCGGGCATCACCGCGTGGAACGCATTGTTCGTCGACGGCGGACTGGCGCCGGGCGCGACCGTCGCGCTGCTCGGCACGGGCGGCGTGTCGATCATCGCGCTGCAGCTCGCGCATGCGGCCGGGCTGCGCACGATCGTGACCTCGTCGAGCGACGCGAAACTCGAACGCGCCCGCGCACTCGGTGCGGACGCAACGATCAACTATCGCGCCACGCCCGAGTGGCAACACGAGGTGCTGCGGCTCACCGACGGCGCGGGCGCGGATCTGGTCGTCGAAGTCGGCGGCCGCGATACGCTGCCGCGCTCGGTGGCGGCGGCGAAGATGGGCGGCATCGTGTCGGTGATCGGCGGCCTCAGCAGCTTCGGCGGGCCCGAACTCGGGCTGCTGTCGCTGATCGGCGGCGTCCGGCGACTGCACGGGTTCATGGTCGGCAGCCGCGCGATGCTCGACGACGTCGTGCGGCTCGTCGATGCGAAGCGCATCAAGCCGGTGGTCGATCGCGTGTTCGGCTTCGACGAAGCGCCGCAGGCGTATGCGTACCTGCAGTCGGGGCAGCATTTCGGGAAAGTCGTGATCCGCGTCGCGTCGTAAGCAACGCAGGCGGCGGGCGGCCGCCTGCGTTCCCGCCCGTTCCGTCAGAACTTGTGACGGATCCCCGCATGCACCATCAACTGTTTTCCGTTCGACGACAGATCGGCCGCGCCGGGGATATACGCATGATCCAGCGACGAACCGGTCGCATCGCCGGCAACCCGCTGGTACGCGCCCGTCAGGTACACGTCCGTGCGTTTCGACAGGCTGTAGTCGGCCATCAGCCCGAACGAATGGATTTTCGGTTTCGCGGTGCCGGTGGTCGCGTCGTAGCGGACCGTCGTGTACACGTATTGCGCGCCGACGAACAACGCCGGCGTGAACTGGTACTTGCCGTTGATCTCGAAGTTCTGATACTTGATCGACGTCACCGTGCCGCCCGCGAGCGGCCCGGTCGACGGCTCGATCGTCTCGTCGCCGAACAGGTAGCCGACGTTCGCGGTCGGTCGAGTGACGTTGCTGTTCGTGTATGCGAATCCGATCGTCGCGGGCCCTGCCGTGTAGTTGACGCCCGCGCCGAAGATCCGCAGCCGCGCCGACACGAAGTTCGCATCCGCGCCGACCGCCCCGGAGCCCGCGATCGCGCCACCCGACGTCGCGCCCGGGTTGTCCGCGTTCAGGAAGGCCGCGCCGACGAGCAACCCGCCCTGCTCGTACTGCGCGCCGACGCTCCACTGCCTGTTGTTCGCGAAGCCCGGGTCGTTGCTGAAGCTGTACGTGCCGCCGAACGAGAAGCCGGAGAAGTCCGGGCTCGCATACTTCACGGTGTTGTTCGTGCGGAACGTGTTGCCGGTGTTGTCGTTGTCGAGCGGATGCGAGAACGGATAAACGCCCCAACTGCCGTTCGCGGTCGTCGGCGCGAGATAGTCGACGACCGAGTCGTACTGCCGGCCGAGCGTCAGCGTGCCGAAACGCGTGCTGCCGAGCCCGACGTAGGCCTGGCGCCCGAACAGGCGGCCGCCCTGCGCCAGCGTGCCGCTGTTCACGTTGAAGCCGTTCTCGATCTGGAACAGCGCGCTGTAGCCGCCGCCCAGATCCTCCGTCCCCTTCATCCCCCAGCGGCTGCCCTGCGCGAAGCCGCTCGCCATCTGCCACGCGCCATGGCCGCCGACGTTGTTCGTATAGTCGATGCCTGCATCGACGAGGCCATACAGCGTCACGCTGCCTTGCGCAAATGCGGGCGCCGCGCACAGCGCCGGCAGCGCAACAACAATCGATCTCCAGTTCATTCGTAATCCTTATTGATATTTTTCGAATGCGTCATTTCGGTACGCCGCTGCTTACTTCGCGCCGTGGATGTCGAAGTCGAAATACTTCCGGTTGATCTTCCCGTACGTGCCGTTCGCGAGAATCGTCGCGAGTGCGCGATTGAACGCGTCGCGCAGGTCGTTGTCCTGCTTGCGCAAGCCAAGGCCGTCGCCCTGCCCGAAGTACTTCACGTCGTCGATCGGCGCGCCGGCGAACATGAAATCCTTGCCCTGCGGCTTCTTCAGAAACCCGTCGCTGGCCGCGATCGACGCCTGGAACGCCGCGTCGAGCCGCCCGGTTACCAGGTCGGCATACACCTGGTCCTGGTTCGGGTACGACACGATCTGCACGCCCGCGGGCTGCCAGTTCGCGACCGCATAGTCGGCCTGCGCGGAACCCTGCTCGACGCCGACGCGCTTGCCCTTCAGCGATTCGGCCGTCGGCAGCAGCGGCGAGCCCTTGCGCGCGATCAGCCGCGCCGGCGCGTTCGAGATGCGGTTCGTGAACGCGATCTGCTGCATCCGCTTCGGCGTGATCGTCATCGACGACGCGATCACGTCGAACTTGCGCGCGAGCAGCCCCGGAATCATCCCGTCGAAGCTCGACTCGACCCACACGCAGCGCGCATGCAGTTCCGCGCACAACGCGTTCGTGATGTCGATCCCGAAGCCGGTCAGCGTGCCGTCCGGCAGCTTGTATTCGAGCGGCGGGTAAGTCGGATCGACCGCGAGCCGAATCTCCCTGCCCGTCCAGTCGCCGGCATGCGCCGCGCCTGCCGCCAGCGCGACCGTGAGTACCGCCATCCACTGTTTCATTGCCTGTCTCCTTGTGTGAATCGTGAATCGAAATCGTGCGGCCGCGTCATCCGAGATATCGCTCGGCGAGTGCGATCCAGTAGCTCGCGCCCGTCGCGAGGCAGGCATCGTTGAAGTCGTAGCCCGGGTGATGCAGCCCGCATCCGGACGCCCCGTCGCCATTGCCGATCGACAGGTAGCTGCCGGCGCATTCCTCCAGCATGAATGCGAAATCCTCGCTCGCCGCGATCGGCCGCAGATGCGGAATCAGCGCCGCATCGCCGCCCCATTCGCGCGCCACCTCGCGCGCGAAGGCCGTCTGCGCCGCGTGATTGACGAGCACCGGATAGTCGTGCCGGTAGTCGATCTCGGCCGTCGCGCCATAGCTCGCGGCCTGTCCGTGCACGATCTCGAGGATGCGCCGCTCCAGCAGCGCACGTACGTCCGGCGACAACGCACGCACGCTGAGCGTCAGGTCCGCGTGGGACGGAATCACGTTCGATGCGGTTCCCGCGTGGATCGAGCCGGCCGAAACGATCGCCAGCTCCTGCGGATTCACGTTGCGCGACACGACCGTCTGCAACGCCATCACGATCGACGCGCACACGACCACCGGGTCGATCGTCGTATGCGGCGCGGCGCCGTGCCCGCCGCGCCCGATCACACGCACGCGCACCTCGTCGGCCGACGCCATCGCCGGGCCGTCGCAGAAACCGAGCACACCGGCCGGCAAGCCCGGCACGTTGTGCATCGCGAACACGGCGTCGCACGGAAATCGTACGAACAGTCCGTCGTCGATCATCCGCCTCGCGCCGCCGAGCCCTTCCTCGGCCGGCTGGAAAATCAGGTTCAGCGTGCCGGCGAAGCGCGCCCGCCCGGCAAGACAGCGGGCCGCCGCGAGCAGCATCGCCGTATGGCCGTCGTGGCCGCACGCGTGCATCACGCCGTCATGCCGGCTCGCATGCGGCAGCCCGGTCGTTTCGCGGATCGGCAGCGCATCCATGTCCGCGCGCAACCCGAGCCGTTTCCCGGGGCCGCGCGTCAGCGTGCCGACCACGCCGGTGCCGCCGAGTCCGCGCGTGACCTGATAACCCCATGTTGTCAGGCAATCGGCGACGATGGCGCTCGTCGCATGCTCGTCGAAGCCGAGCTCAGGATGCGCATGCAGCCTGCGCCGCAGCGCGATCATCTCCGCCTCGATCGCCGATATTTCCGGATGGATATGGTTCCGTTCCAACCCCGATTCCCCCTGACACGTTCCGGTTGCCGATCGCCCGAATGATCGATCGTGACCGGATCGTATGCAGCGAAAATCCAGGCGAACAGCCGCGGTTTCGTTATGATGACAACCTTTCGTTGTCGGGTATCGTGTCATGAGCACCATCAAGCTGCATCAGTTGCAGGCACTCGTCGCGAGCGCGGAGGCCGGCAGCATCCGTGGTGCGGCACGCGCGCTCGGGCTGTCGCAAGCGGCCGTCACGCGTGCGCTGCGCGAGCTGGAAGCGAGCGAGCGCCTGCCGCTGCTCGTGCGTGCGCCGGAAGGCATCGGCTTCACCGACTACGGGAAAACGCTGCTCACGCATGCGAAGCTCGTGCTGAAGCAGCTCGAGCATGCGCGGAGCGATCTCGAGCGCATGCGCGGCCGCGTCGAGGGCCGGCTGAGCATCGGCGTCACGCCATGGCTCACGGTGACCTTCCTCGCGGAAACGGTGCTGCGTTTTCGCGAGCGGATGCCCGACGTGCGACTCGAACTCTACGAAGCGCTGATGGCCGTTGCGCAACCGCTGTTGCGCGACGGCAGCATGGACTTCGCGCTCGGACACGTGCAACCGGGCGGCACGCAGGAATTCGGGTTCGAGCCGATGTTGCGCTACGACACGGCGGTCATGGTGCGCGCCGGCCATCCGCGCGAACGCGCACGGTCGATCCACGATCTGCTCGACCACGACTGGGTGCTGAATTTCGCGGCCGACGGGCAGGCCGCGCTCGTCGACTACCTGTTCACGCGCCACGGCGCGCGGATCGACGAGCGGCGCATCGTGCGCGCGCAGTCGGTCGCGATGCTGCAGACGATGCTCGAACAGGCCGACATGTGCACGTGGTGCCCGACGATCCTCGCGGCGGTACCACCGTTCGGCGGACGGATGCGGCCGTTGACGCTGACGGAAACGTTCGAGCCGCGCGACCTCGGGATCGTCACGCGCCGCAGCAGCACGCTGAGCGATGCCGCACGCTGCTTCATCGAATGCCTGCTGTACGTGATCCGCCGGCACGCGCGCTCGGCGCGCAAGGAGGATCTCGCGCTGTTCAGGACGGTATCGCTGCTGATCTGACGGCGTGCGCCGTCGCGGCAGACCCCGCGACCTGCCGCGGCCCGGCGCGCCACGCGCCAGCACCGCGGCATGCGCCACCCGTCAGATCTTCGCGGTCAGCGTGATTCCGACCGTGCGCGGATCACCGTACAGCACCGGATAGGCACCATATGACGGCAACAGCTCGAGCTTCTTGTAGACCTTGTTCGTCAGGTTCGTCACGTAGCCCGTCACGATGTACTTCTGGTTCGGCGTCGTGTACGACACGTGCGCGTTCAGCACCGTGTAACCGCCCTGCCACAGTTGCGGCATCGTCTGCCGCGTCGCGCTGAAATACTCGCGGCTGCGGTAGTTCACGTCGCCGCCCGCCGTCAGCGTGCCGAACGGAACCGGCACGCGATAGTCGAAGCCCGCGTTCAGCGTCGTATGCGGTGAACGCGCGAACGAATTGCCGACGGCCGTCGGCACGTAGCGGAATTCCGTGTAGCGCGTGTTCAGCATCCCGAGGTTCGCGAACAGGTACAGGCTGTTGACCGGCTGCGCCTTCAGCTCCAGCTCGAAGCCGTCCGCGCGCCCCTGCCCCGCGTTCGACAGCGTCGACACCGGCGGCCCGCCGAACGGGTTCGGTGCGAGCGCGAATACCTGGATGTCGCGATAGTCGTAATGAAACACGCTCGCGTTGACGATCAGCCGCTTGTCGAACCACTCGCTCTTGATGCCGACCTCGTAATCGGTCAGGTACTCGGGCGATACGGTCGACACGGTGCTCTGCGTATAGGCGTTGCCGTTGTAGCCGCCCGAACGGAAGCCGCGTGCGTAGCGGAAATACGCGCGCACGTTGTTGCTGAGCGCATATTCGGGCGTCAGGTCCCAGGTCGGTGCGCGCCACGTGTTGGTCTGGTTCTGCTGCGCGCTGACCGCGAGCGGCGACGACACCGACGAAGGCGACCACCAGCTGTTCGGATCGCTGAACGTCACGTTACCGGTACCCTGCAGCCCCGTCAGGTTGATGGTCTTGCGCTCGACCGTGTAGCGCAGCCCGCCCGTCACGTTGAAGCGGTCGGTGAAGCGGTACTTGATGCTGCCGAAGATCGCCGCGCTCTGCGTGTGCTGCGAGAGATCGGTCAGGTGGTAGTACGCCGGCGACGGCGAACTGCTCGGGCTGCCGCCCGCGCCTTGCTCGGCGAGCTGCTCGGTGAACAGGTGCGTGCCGACCAGCCAGCTCAGCCGGTCGCCCTGCGGCGATTCGAGCCGGAATTCCTGCGAGAACTGGCGGCTCGACAGGCGGTCGTGCGAGCGCGCCGCGTCGAACGCCGAATAATCCTCGTCGTCCTGGTACCAGCGGTGCAGCCCCTCGAACGCGGTGATCGACGTCAGCGTCACGGCCGGGTTGATGCGCCAGTGCGCGGTGAGCGACGTGCCCCAGGTCGAGATGTGATCGCTCGACGGCGCATTGAGCGACACCGTGTACGGATCGGCGGAGCCGACGAAGCCGAACTGGTTCGTGCCGCGCGGCCCCGCGCCTTCCGCGTGCCACGCATTGCCCCCGCCCGTATAGTTTCGGCCGTGGATGTTGAACAGGAAGTCGGTGTCCGACGTCGGCACGGCCAGCACCTGGAAGCGCACCGCATTGTCGTGGAAGCCGCCGAAGCGCCCCTGCTGAACGGTGTTCGTGTAGAAGCTGTCGGCATTCTCGTGATACACCGACACACGCGCGGCCAGCACGTCGTTCTTGCCGATCGGCCCGCCGATCGCGGCCTCCGCGAGCCGGCTGTTGTACTGGCCGATCCCGAGCTTGCCATAGCCGCTCACATCGAAGGTCGGCTTCTGCGACGTGATGCTGAGCGCACCGCCCACGGTGTTCTTGCCCCACAGCGTGCCCTGGGGCCCGCGCAGCACCTCGATGCGATCGAGGTCGAACAGCGGAAAACCCTGCCCGAACACGCTGTTGATGTACACGTCGTCGAAGTACACGCCGATCGGGCTCAACGACAGGTCCGACGGATCGTTGCTGCCGACCCCGCGCAGGAACCAGCGCGGCCGCTCGCGGCCCTCGGTCGATTGCCCGGTGAAGTTCGGCACGTACTTCGTCACGTCGTTGATCACGCGCAGTTCGTTGTTCTTGATCGCATCGCCGCTCAGCGCACTCACCGCGACCGGCACGTCCTGGATGCTTTCCTTGCGCCGGCGCGCCGTCACAGTTACCGTGCCGAGGTTCGTTTCTCGTGCGGCCGTGCCACGGCTCGCACGCGCCGGCTTCGGCGCGGTCGCGTCGTCCGGTGCCTGTTGCGCCGGCTGCGCGTCCGGCGTCCCCGCCGCCGCGCCATCCTCTGCCCACGCCGGCAACGATACGGCGCCGCCCGTCAGCAGTCCCCCCAGCGCGGTGACGATTAGTTTTTTCCTGAACATCGATGAGTCATCCTGTTTGATCGGTTGAACGCATGTGCGCGCTACGCACGGGTTCTCTAATGCAATTCGGATGCCAGCATCGACAGGCCCGTCGCACGGGGCTTCCGGCGCGCGCATGGTGCCGGTGTTGCTGCATGCGCATCTGTGGAGGAAAGCAAACTGCTTGTCACGCAACACCGGCGACGACGATCTTCAGGACAACTTTTCAGGCAGCGGCCGCATCGCGTCGCGCCGCCCATCGGCGAAGCGCAACGCGAACGCAACCAGCACGACGACGGGCAGCCAGCACAGAAACACGGCCCGCAACCCGACGACCGGCACGAGCGCACTGCCGGCCAACGGGCCGCAGAACGCCCCCGTCATCGACGCGAGGTTGTAGAGGCTGGCCACCCGGCTCTTGTCGGCCGGGTGGCGGCCGAGATGCTGCATGTTGACGAGATGCACCAGCGACGACCCGGCGCACAACGCGGCGAGCCCCGCGCCGACGATCCACACGTCGTGCGCGAGGCCGAACGCGAGCAGCCCGGCCACGCCGCCTGCGAGGCCAAGGGCATGGCAGCGGCGCTCCGTCATCCGCTGCGCGACATGCCCCAGCCCGAACAGCGCGATCACCGCGACGACGCCCTGCAGGGTCAGCAGCGCGACGGCGCCCGACTGCGGCAACTTCAGATACTGGATGGCGAGCACGACCGTATAGGTGCCGACGAGCGAGCGCGTCGCGCTGTTCACCGCTTCCAGCGCAAGTTGCTCGCGCACGTCGCGGCTCCACGCAAGCGCGAGCAACGCACGCAGGCCACCGGCGTCGGGTTGCGCACCGCGCGCCGGCGGCTCCGCGTCGCCGAGCAGCAGGCGGCTGAACCAGGCCATGCCCGCGAAGCTCGCCGACGCCGCGCAGAAGGTCGCGACCGCGCCATGCGCCCCGATCAGCCAGCTTGCGAGCCAGGGCCCCGCCATGCCCGTTCCGACCGTCATGGCCGCGCGATACCAGCCCGCGCGGGCGAGGCCGATCCGTGCGAGACGCGCGAGGAACACGCCGTTGATCGACACGATCCGGAACGGGATGCACAGTCCGATCAGCGCCTGCGTGAGCGCGATCAGTGGCCACGCGCCGGTAAACGGCACGACGAGATTGAGCAGCATCGGCCCCATGCTCGCGGCGAAGTACACGCGCCGCGCGCCGTAGCGCGCGACCAGCAGCCCGGCCGGCAGCGTCATCAGCGCGATGCCGAGCGGTTCCATCGCGGCGATGATGCCGAGCCGCGCGCTGTCGACGCCGAGCGCGAGCGCATACAGCGTCGTCGCGAGCTGCGCCATGCTGATCGTCGTGCCGCTCGCGAGCGCCAGCAGCATGAAGCCGCCGGTGAAGCGCTCGCGCCGCCATGCGTCGGCGACGCGTGCCGTCGCGCTCACCGCGACAAAGTCGCGATGCCGTCGAGCGCACGCCGGTCGATCCACGCGCGCACGTCGAAGTCGGCGGGCAGGAACCGCCACGCCACCAGGAAGCGCTTGAAATCGTCCAGCGCGGCGATCGACGCTTCGTCGAGATCGGTGCGCAACCGCCGGTGCACGTCGGCGCCGTACGCCAGCCGCAGCCAGTCATGGCCCGAGCCCGTCTCACGGCCGAGATAGCCGAGCACTTCGTGTTCGTGCTCGCGCGCCCAGCCTTCGACATCGGTCACGCGCGCGAGGAAGCGGCTGACGATGCCGGGATGGCGCTCGAGCGTCGCCGCATTGACGGTCAGCGGACGCGGCGAGCCGTTGTTGATGCGGATCTGCGGATCGGGATGAAAGCCGATGTCGACGACCGTCCGCGCGCCGATCAGGTGCGCGGTCTCCAGCCCGAGCGAGCCCTTCACGTAGATCGCATCGACATCGCCGCGCACGAGCGCGGCCGCTTCGGCCGCATAGAGCCGCCGGCTCGACAGGCTCGCGGGGTGGCTGAATGCCGCGTCGCGGGTCGCGGGCGTCGACACGGGCGCGCGCAGGTTCGACGCCGGCACGTCGACCCATTCGACGTCGCCGGGGCCGAGCCCGTCGAGCGACAGCGCGCTGACGAAGCCGCGCAGCGCCGCCGCGCGAAAGATGTCGATGCGCTCGCCGTCGCGACGCGGCAAGCCGATGCGGCGCCCGCGCAGGTCCTTCGGTCGCGTGAGGCCGGCTTCCGGCAACGCGACGATCGCCTGCGCCTCGTCGACCCAGGTCAGCGCGACCACGCGCGTATCGGCGCCGGCCGCGCGTGCCCACAGCGCGGGAATGCTGCCGCCCTGCCGGAACGCGTTGTCGAGCGAATGATCGACGTGCGCGTGATGCAGCGCCGCGTGCTGGCTTTCCTGCAGCGCGCGCACGGTGATGCCGTCGCCGGCGAATTCGCTGTCGAGCCAGCCGAGATGCGCGGCGATGCCGAGCGGCGTCGGCACCGGACAGCGCGTGTACCAGATCGATTGAACGTTGTGTGAAGCCGTGGTGCTCATGGATGCATTCGCAAAGGAAGTCGTGAAGAGCGCGTCAGCCGCGCGGCGCGGTCAGCACCGACAGCCGCGTGATGCCCGCATGCTCGATCGCGGCCATCAGCTTCGCGACGGTGCCGTACGGCACGTGCTCGTCCGCCTGCAGGTCGAGCGCGACGTCGGGCCGGCCCGCCTTCAGCGCGGCCAGCTCGGCCGGTACCGCGGCGAGCGCGACCGCACGCTTGTCGAGATACACGACGCCCTTGGCGTCGACGCTCACGGTGACGTTCGGCTTGCGGTCGGCCAGCGCGGTGGCGACTGTGTTCGGGAGATTCACGTGCACCGCGTTGTTGAGCAGCGGCGCGGTGACGATGAAGGCGACGAGCAGCACGAGCATCACGTCGACGAGCGGCGTGATGTTGATTTCGCTGAGCACGTCGTCGTTGTCGGAGGAGGACGAGAAGGCCATTATGCGAACGCCTCCTGACGGGTATCGCCGGCACGGCGCGCCGGCGCGGCCGCGGGTACCGTCGCCGGCACGCGGAAGCCGGCCTTCTGCGCGAGCGTCACGAAGTCGGTTGCGAACGCATCGAGGTCGGCCGATGCGGCCTTCACGCGGCGCACGAAGAAGTTGTAGGCGAGCACGGCGGGCACCGCGACCGCGATGCCGATCCCGGTCGCGACGAGCGCCTCGCCGATCGGCCCGGCGACCACGTCGATGCTCGCCGATGCGCTGTGCGTGATCGCGGTTAGCGCGTGGATGATGCCGAACACGGTGCCGAACAGGCCGACGAACGGCGCGGTGCTGCCGATCGACGCGAGTACCGCGAGCCCTGCTTCCTCGCGCCGGCGCGCATTGTGGATCTGCTGCCGCAGATGGCGTTCGAGCAGGTCGTGGCGGCTCCAGCTGTGTTCCAGATCGTGTGCGCTGCTCTCGTCGGCACGCCGCAGCGCGTCGAAGCCCGTCGCGGCGAGTTCGCCGACCGGGCTGTTCGCGCTGTCGAGCGCGGCCGCGTCGTGAAAGCTGTTCGCGGCCCAGAATGCGCTGACATAACGCCGGTTGCGCGCGCTCGACCGCAGGCTCTGGATCGCCTTCACGACGATCAACGTCCACGTGACGACGGAGAAGACGATGAGCAGCCAGAGCGCGCCCTGGACGATGAAGGTGGTCGGGATACCGTTCATGATGTGAGTTCCTTGAAAAATATGGCGAGCCGCCCGTCGGGTCAGCCCAGCTTGAAATCGATCGGCACGTTGACCCAGCCGTCGACCGCTTCGTCGCCGCGCTTCGCGGGCACGAACGTCCAGCGCTTCACGGCGGCCACCGCCGCGTTGTCGAGCACGCGGCGGCCGCTGCTCGTGCGGACCTCGACGGAATCGGGCGTGCCGCTCGCGAGCACGTGCACGCGCAGCACGACGCGCCCTTCCCAGCCCTGGTCCTGCGCGAACGCCGGATAGTCGGGCGCCGGGTTGCGCAGGTACGCCGCGTCGCCGATCGGCGCGGTTTCACGCACGGGTGCGGCGGGTGCGGGTGCCGGCGCCGGGGTTGCGACGGCCAGTGCCGTTGGCGCGGGCACAGGTGCAGCTTCGCGCGCCGCCTGCGGCACGGTGGACGGTGCCGCTGCCGGATGCGGAACGGCCGCGCGGGTATCTGCGGCTTCGGCGGCGTCGGCGCCTGCTTCAGCGGTTTCGGCGGCACGATCGGCGGCGGATGCGCGGCCTGCGGCAGCGGTTCGGGCGGCCGCGTCAGTTCCACCGTCATCGGCAGCGGCCGCGGCGGTTGCACCGG
>NZ_JAAGPK010000091.1:0-237 GCF_017104685.1 Burkholderia sp. Tr-20355
TTGAGTAGCGTGACTCTGGTACTGTCACTTGCCTGTGAAGTTACAACTATGCACAATACACATCACTATGACTTACATATACATCTCAATTGTCGCGATTCACAGTTACTGATACAATGTTACCTCTTTCCGACTGTCGTTGACTGTACATGTTACTATGCTTGTTTATATCACATTTCGATCGTCAACAATGTCACATGTTTTTTTTTTTTTTTTTTTTTTTTTCTTTTTTTTTTT
>NZ_JAAGPK010000092.1:0-34858 GCF_017104685.1 Burkholderia sp. Tr-20355
TCAGGACGCGCAGCGCGACGGCATCGCGTGGCGAGGGAGCAAGTGCTGCATGCATCGCATTCCTCTGCTTCGATTGGGTTTGTACACGACACGCATTGTTGGACGCTCCCGGGCAAAGCTGATAATGTTGTTTAGACAAAAAATAATGAATTCCGGCCATGCCCATCCGAGAAGCCTCTCCCTCCCGTGCCATGCCACGCGCCGACGCCGATCCGAGCGAACGCGCGGACGGCCCGTCGCTGATCGCCGTCTGGGGCGAGGACGACGGCAGCAACGCGTATCAGCTCGGCACGCGCGAGGTCGACTGGCACAGCCATCTGCGCGGCCAGGTGTTCTGCGTGGAAAGCGGTTTCGCGCACGTGCGCACGCCGCACGGTTCGTGGCTGCTGCCGCCGCATCGAGCGGGCTGGATTCCGCCGGGCGAGCAGCACAAGGTCAGCATCAGCGGTGCGTTGAGCGGCTGGAGCGTCGTGATCGCGCCGGCCGCGAGCCGCCGGATGCCGGATCAACCGTGCGTGATCGCGATCACCGACCTGATGCGCGCGCTCGTGCGGCGCGCGGTGTCGTGGGCCGACCAGGACCGGCTCGACATCGAACAGGCGCGCATCAGCGTCGTGCTGCTCGACGAGATGCGGCGCGCGCCGCACGAACCGCTACACTTGCCGATGCCGCACGACCGGCGGTTGCTGCGCATCGCGAACGCGATCCTCGGGCAGCCGCACGACAGCCGCACGCTCGACGCGTGGGCCGAATGGGCCGGGTTGTCCGCCCGGACGCTGAGCCGGCTGTTCGTCGCGGAAACCGGCACGAGCTTCGCGCAGTGGCGGCAGCAGGCGCGGCTCACGCACGCGCTCGAACGGCTGGCGAACGGCGACAGCGTCGCCAACATCGCCGACGCGCTCGGCTATGCGACGCCGAGCAATTTCATCGCGATGTTCCGCCGCGCGTTCGGCGATTCGCCCGCGCACTACTTCGCGAAGCGCAAGCAGCCGTAACGCGGCGCGGAATCGCACGACGCCCTATCACCCCTGCCAGTACTGCGCGCGCGGCGACGTCGCTATAGTCGCCGTGCGACCGGCCGGTCGGTCGCTCAATGTGACCTGTGGAGGATGTCGATGTCGAATGCCGTCGGATCGGACAACACGCCGATCGTCTCCGAGCAGCAGCTCGCCGATCATCTGGCCGCCGGCTGCAAGCCGGCCGCGCGGTTCCGGATCGGCACCGAGCACGAGAAGTTCGTCGTGGCCCGCGCGACGCACGCGGCCGCGCGTTACGAGGGATCGTCCGGCATTGCCGCGGTGCTCGAGCGGCTGCGCGGCGACGGAACGCCGATCGTCGATGCCGGCCAGGTCGTCGGCGTGATCCAGCGCGACGGCGCGGCGATCTCGCTCGAGCCGGCCGGCCAGCTCGAACTGTCGGGCGCGCCGCTCGATACGCTGCACGACACGCACGCCGAACTGCATGCACACCTCGCCGCGGCCCGAGCGGCATGCGATCCGCTCGGCCTGCGCTGCGTGCCGCTCGGTTTTCACCCTCACCTGTCGCGCGAAGCGCTGCCGTGGATGCCGAAGCAGCGCTACGGGATCATGCGGCGCTACATGCCGCGCGTCGGCACGCGCGGGCTCGACATGATGCAGCGCACCTGCACCGTGCAGGTCAACCTCGATTTCGCGTCGGAAAGCGACATGGCGCGCAAGATGCGCGTGTCGCTCGCGCTGCAGCCGGTCGCGACCGCGCTGTTCGCGAATTCGCCGTTTCGCGACGGCCGCCCGTCGGGCCTGCTGTCGACGCGTGCGCACACGTGGCTCGACACCGACGAGGATCGTTGCGGCGCGCCGGCCCTGTTCCTGTCGCGCAGCTTCGGCTTCGAGCGCTACGTGAGCTGGCTGCTCGACAACGTGCCGATGTATTTCGTGCGGCGCGGCGATCGTTATGCGGAGGCGACCGGGCACACGTTCCGCGATTTCATGCGACGGCGCATTCCGCATCTCGAAGGCGAGACGCCGACACTGGGGGATTTCGCGGACCACCTGACGACGGTGTTTACCGAGGTCCGGCTCAAGCGCTATCTCGAGATGCGCGGCGCCGATGCCGGCTCGCCCGACATGATGGTCGCGTTGTCCGCGTTCTGGACCGGCCTGCTGTACGATCCGGCCGCGCTGTCGGAGGCCGAGACGCTGGCGGCCGGGATCGACCGCGGCACGCTGCTCACGCTGCGTCGCGACGTGCCGCGTACCGGGCTCGACACGCGCGTCGACGGCCGTTCATTGCGCGCGCTGGCGGCCGACGCGCTTGCGATCGCGCATCGCGGCCTGCGTGCGCGGGCGCGCCGGGACGCGGCCGGCCACGACGAATCGAGGTATCTCGCCCCGCTCGACGCGATCGTCGCCGGCGCGCCGACCCAGGCCGAGCACTGGCTGGCCCGCTATCGCGACGCATGGGCCGGCGACGCGACGCGGATTCATGACGAAGCCGCCGTCTGAGCGCGGCGCGCCGGGCCGCTCACGCGCAGCACGCGAGCAGCGGCTCGTGTGCGAACTCGACGCCGGGCGGCAGCGCATGGCCGCGTCGCCGCGTACGCACGGCGTGAGCGAGCGTCTCGAAGAGCCGCGCGGTATCGGCGAACGACAGGCACGCGTCGGTGATGCTCTGCCCGTAGCGCAGCGGCACGCCGGGCACGAGGTCCTGCCGCCCTTCGATCAGGTTCGACTCGATCAGCACGCCGACGATGCGCGTATCGCCGGCCGCCACCTGCGCGGCGACTTCCGCGCCGACACCGAGCTGGTTGCGGTATTGGCGGCGGCTGTTGCCGTGACTGACGTCGATCATCACGCGCGGCGCGACCTGCGCGCCCGTCATGCGCTCGCATGCCGCATTCACGGCGGCCGCGTCGAAATTCGGCTCGCGCCCGCCGCGCAGCACGACGTGCGTGTGCGGATTGCCGGGCGACGCGGCCGCGCATAACCGGCCATCCGCATCGATCGACAGGAACCGGTGCGGATGCGCCGCCGCGCGCATCGCATCGACGGCCACCTGGACGTTGCCGTCGGTGCCGTTCTTGAAGCCGATCGGGATCGGCAGCGACGACGCCAGCTCGCGATGCACCTGCGACTCCACGGTGCGCGCGCCGATCGCGCCCCACGCAACCAGATCCGCGAGGTAGCGCGGCGACAGCGGATCGAGAAACTCGGTCGCGGCCGGCATCTCCGCACCGTTGATGTCGCACAGCAGCGCGCGGGCCGCCTGCAGCCCGGCATCGATCCGGTCGCTGCCGTCCAGCAGCGGATCGTTGATCAGCCCTTTCCAGCCGATGGTCGTGCGCGGCTTCTCGAAGTACACGCGCATCACGATTTCCAGCTCGTCGGCGAAGCGCGCGCGTTGCAGCGCGAGCCGTGCCGCGTAGTCGCGCGCGGCGGCCGGATCGTGCACCGAGCACGGACCGGCGATGACCACGAGCCGGTCGTCCGTGCCGTCGAGCACGTCGACGATCGCACGGCGGGTCGTATGAACGGTGCGCGACGCGCGCAAGGCCGGCGGCAGCGCGCGGGCCAGATCCGCAGGGGACGGCAAGCGCAGCACGGCGTCGCGGTTTGTCGTCCAGGCGTTTGCATGCATGGGGACTGCCCTCCTGTCGATAATGAACGGGACTTTTTACTACAGCGCGACTGTATTGAATGGCGCTTTTGGTGCGCAACTAACACATTTATCAGTTTCTAATTCATAACCTTATGAATGAGGGAAATAAGCGTCGAATTCGATAATTCCGGCATCTGTCGTGCTGGGTTGCAGGAGGCGAAGGCGGTCGGTCATTCGATTTTCATTTGGAAATCAGGGGAACGACCCGGTTGAAGGGAAGTCTTGATTTTCCGGGGCTCCACGCGGGGTTGCTATTCGTTCTGATAGTGGCGGCCCGATAGTCGTTCGATTAATTTTCGGATGCCCGACAGGCCACTCGGGCAAGAAAATATAAATCAACCCAGTCATTGCGGAGAATCACCATGGCGAAGCGACATTACGAAACGCCCATTCACGTCAAGTATCGCGATACGGATTCGATGGGGCATGTGAGCAGTCCCGTCTATTACGACTATCTGCAGCATTCGTACCTCTGCTACATGTTCGACCTGCTCGGCCTGCCGCGCAGCGAGAAGCTGCCGCACATCATGGTGAAGACGCAATGCGAGTACCTCGCACCGGCGCAATTCGGCGACAACCTGACGATCCGCTCGAGCATCGTGCGCTTCGGCAGCAAGAGCTTCGATCTCGAACACCTGATGGAGCGCGACGACCAGACCATCGTCGCGCGCGGCGTGTCGACGCACGTGATGTTCGATTACGCGAACAACACGACGCTGGCCGTGCCCGACGAATTCAAGACGCGCGTGCTCGAATTCCAGGGTTCGCTGTGAGCCGCGCTCACGCGGTCGGGAGCGACACGTGAACTGCCCGGTGGCGCGCGCCCGGCGCCGGATCGGCGCGATCGTCGAGCGGCGTGACGATCGTGCGATCGTGATCGTCCGTCAGGCGGCGCAGGCGCTGCTCGAGCCGGCTGCGCTCGAGCGGCACCGTGTGCTCGCGTACCGCCACGAGGACGAGCTGGAGGTGCTGCTGCAGCCGTGCGGCGGTGCGCACGACGGCGTGCGGCCGCTGCTCGGCCGGTTGCGGGACGCCGGCGTGGCCGTCGCGCTCGACGCGGCGACGCTCGCGCACGATGCGTCGCTGCTCGAGTTCGCGAGCTGGGTCACACGGTGTACGACGCCGGACGGCCCGGCGGCGGCACGTGACGACACGGTCGTGCCTGGCGGTGCGCTGCTCTACGGGCTGGTCGTGCGATGGCGCGACCGGCACGGGCGGTGGCGGCGGCCGGCGGGCGACGGGGGGCCTGACCGCACGCCGCGGACCATTGAGGCGGAGGCGGCCGAACACCTCGCAGCGGGCAATCCCGACGAACAGGTGCTCGGCGCGCTGCTGGACGCCGACGACGCGTCGACCGGCGCGGCGCTCGATACGCTGTCGGACGCGGTGCGCACGCGGCGGATCTGCCTGGCGACGCGGGCCGGCTGGCCGCTCGCCCGGCGGCTATGAGCGCCGTCGTCGTGACGGCCGGTGCGCGTGCGCTGCCCGCGCGCGCGTTCCTGGTCGGCATGATGGGCGCGGGCAAGTCGACGCTCGGCCGTGCACTGGCGGCATCGCTCGGCTGGGCGTTCGCCGACAGCGACGACGAGATCGAGCGGCGCACGGGCCGCTCGGTCGCCGCGCTGTTCGACAGCGTCGGCGAACGCGGTTTCCGGCTGCTCGAAACGCATATCGTCGACGAACTGACGCAGCGCGCGAACGTGATCGTGGCGACCGGCGGGGGCGCGATCCTGAATCCGCGCACCCGCGCGCGCCTGAACGAACGCGGCTGCGTGGTCTACCTGCATGCGGATCCCGATGCGTTGTGGCGCCGGACCCGCGACGACACGCGGCGGCCGCTGCTGCAGGTGGCCGAACCGCGGCAAACGCTCGCCGCGCAATACCGGATGCGCGACCCGCTGTATCGCGAATGCGCGCATGCGCTGGTCGACACGACCGCTCACGGTGTCGCGCGGGCGACGGCGGACGTGCTGACGGTGCTGTTGGCGCGGCTGAACGCGCCGGATTGACGGCGCGTGTTCGCTGCCCTGCCCTACGAGGCGACCCCCTGTTCGATGTCGGAAGCGTTTTTGAAGTGACGAGTTTGGATATTCAATCGTGGTGTTGTGATAAGAAAAGTTATCCGGATAGGTCGATCGTTTTATCCAACTGCGGGTTTCGAGGCAGGCAGATCGGCGCGTTTCCGATGCCGGCGCGGCAAGCAGCCTTCCCTGCGACACGCGCGTTCGGCGTTCTCCCCGCGCCAGTTGCCGGCCGATGCGGCCGTCATCCTCGTCGCGATCGCCGAGATCGCCGCAACGTGATGGAGCGGCCGCCCTGCGGGGCGGTCATCCCGTCTCCCGGGCGTTTTCGTGTGCCCTGCCCGGAATCCGGCACGTTTGCCGATCTGCTCGATATCAGGGCGCGATCGTCGGAAAGCCTTGTCCGGAAAGGCGCGACACGTGCCAGATACATTGAAATACAAAATATCGCATGCGATTTAATCGAATACGCTTGACTAGGGAAATCATCTCGACCAAACTGCATCGCATGCGATCGAATCGCATCTGAAACAAACCCCACTGACGGAGCCAATGATGAGCAAGATCGAAACAGTGCTGTACACGGGCAAGACGCATACGACTTCCGGCGGCCGCGACGGCGCGGCGCGCAGTTCCGACGGTCGCCTCGACATCCAGCTGTCGTCGCCGGGCAGCGCCGGCACCGGCACCAACCCGGAACAGCTGTTCGCCGCCGGCTGGTCGGCCTGTTTCATCGGCGCGATGCAGCTTGCGGCGCGTGCCGCGAAGGTGACGCTGCCGGCCGATCTCGCGGTCGACGCCGAAGTGGATCTCGGCACCGGCGGCAACGCGTATTTCCTGCAGGCCCGGCTGAACGTGAGCGTGCCGGGGCTCGATCGCGACGTCGCGCAACGGATCGTCGACGCCGCGCACCAGACCTGCCCGTACTCGAAGGCGACGCGCGGCAACATCGACGTCGACATCCGCATCGCCTGAACGTTGTATCGGGCGGCCGAACGCGGCCCGCCCGAATTTCCGATTTCTTTTCTATCGAGGTGAATGATGAAAGTCCAATTGATCGCTGCCCTGCTCGTCGCCGTCTCGGCCACCGTTGCCGCCCCGGCGTTCGCCAACGAAACCGCCGTGACGCGTGCACAGGTACGCGCCGAGCTTGCCCAGCTTCAACAGGCCGGCTATCCGCTGAACCGTGCGTCCGACGCGACCTATCCGAACGATCTGCAGGCCGCGCTCACGCAGATCCATGCCGACGATGCCGTCGTTGCCCACGTGCCGGCGTCCGGCTACGGCAGCAACGGCGACGCCGCGACGCAATCCGGCCGCCGGCCCGCGCTCAGCGTGGCCGCGCGCTCGGTGTACTTCGGTCATTGAGCGGCGCGCCGGTGTGCGAACCCTGAATCCTTTCCCGTTTCCAGATTGTCGAGGTGAATGATGAAAACCCAATTGATCGCTGCGCTGCTCGTCGCCGTTTCCGCTTCCGCCGCCGCCCCGGCGTTCGCCGACCAGGCCGCCGTGTCCCGCGCGCAGGTGCGCGCCGAACTCGTCCAGCTCGAACAGGCCGGTTACCGTCCCGGCCGGGCGAACGATCCGCATTACCCGGACGACTTGCAGGCCGCATTGACGCGCGTTCACGCGAACGACGCCGTGGCGGCCGACACGTCCGCGTCGTCGGGTTATGGCCCCGACGCTGCCGCCGCGACGCAGTCGGGCAGCCGGCCCGCGACGCGCATCGCCGAACGTTCGATCTACTTCGGTCACTGAATGAAACCGCGAACGGCGCCGATGGCCGGCGTACGGTACGCAACCCCTGAATGCCTGTTTCCCTGTCGAGGTAAATGATGAAGACCCAACTGATCGCAGCCCTTCTCGTCGCCGTGTCGGCCTCCGCCGCCGCGCCGGCGTTCGCCAGCGAAAGCACCGTCACGCGCGCGCAGGTGCGTGCGGAACTGGTCGCGCTGCAAACGGCCGGCTACCTGCCGAACCGCCCCAACGACCCGAACTATCCGGACAATATCCGGGCGGCGCTGAGCCGGATTCACGACAATGGCGCCGATGCGGCCGACGCGCAGGCAGCCGGATACGGCAGCGACGCGAGCGGCGCGGCGCAGTCGGGCAGCCGCGACGGGGTTCGCATGGCCGGGCGCTCGGTTTATTTCGGCCATTGAGCGCGGCACGACGAAAACGGTCGCCCTCTATCGCCTTATAAAGCGCATGCGATGTAATCGCATGCGCTTTTGTCATGGGGAAGCCGGTGTCTGGATCGACGCTGCTACCTGCCTCGCGCATCCGGTCTATGCTGTGCGTCCCCCATCTTCATTCGAGGAGCAGCCGATGCCGGATGCCACGACCGGAAACGCGACAGGCGATACACACGTGCTCGATCGGGTCGCCTGGAACGCACTGACGGGCAAGCAGCGCCACCTGGCGCTCGGCAATGACCGCGCGTGGCGGTTTCCGTCGGCCATTGCGCCATTCGCCGCGATCGCCGACACGAGCGCGGCTTCGTTCGACGCGCTGCGCGAACTGGTCGCCGCGCACGGGCCAGCGGCCCTCGTCACGCCGGACGAAATCGAGCCGCCGGCGGGATGGGCGGTCGTCCGGCGCGCGACACTGCTGCAAATGGTCTGGCAAGGCGCGCCCGATCCGGCCGACGAATCGGAGCATGTGACGCTCGGCGAAGCCGATGTGCCGGACATGCTCGCGCTGACCACGGCGGCGCAGCCGGGCCCGTTCGGCCCGCGCACGGTCGAGCTTGGCCGCTACATCGGCGTGCGCAGCGCAGGCCGGCTCGCCGCGATGGCTGGCGAGCGGATGCGGGTCGACGGGTATACGGAGATCAGCGCCGTGTGCGTGGATGCCGCGTTTCGGCGGCAAGGCCTTGCGGCGCGCCTGATCCGGTCGTTGATCGCGTCGATCGGTGCGCGCGCGGAAACGCCTTTCCTGCACGTCCTCACGACGAACCAGGTGGCGATCGAGCGCTATGTCGCGCTCGGTTTCGTCGTGCGCCGCGAGATGCGCCTGCTGGTGCTGGGCGACGCGCACGCATGACGACGCGGCCGGCGCGATGCACGCGCCGGCCGCCGGCGGTTCATCGGCTCATGCTTCTTCGGTCGAACGGATCAGGTTGCCGCGCAGCGTGACGATCGCCTTCTGCACCTTCGCGAATTCGTCCGGCTTCAACCCGGTGGCTTCGACCAGATTCATGTCGAGCCCCTTCTCGCGCACGCGGCGGCCGCTTTTCGTCAGGCTGACGAGCACCTGGCGTTCGTCGGACGGGTCACGGTGCCGCTCCAGGTAGCCCATCGCTTCGAGCTTCTTCAGGATCGGCGTCAGCGTATTGGATTCGAGGAACAGCTTCTCGCCGAGCTGGCCGACGGTCTGGTTGTCCTGCTCCCACAGTGCGATGATCGTGATGTATTGCGTATACGTGAGGCCGAGCTCGTCGAGGATCGGCTTGTAGGCCTTGCCGAACGCGAGATTCGCCGAGTAGATCGCAAAGCAAAGGAACTCGGACAGCTTCGGCGTGGCGGGCGATGAGGCTTCGGTCGGTTTCATGGGCTTCCTCCAGCGACGTGAACGGTCGCAGACAACCGCATTATATATCGCATGCGATCTTATCGGAAGCATGATAATCGGTCTCGATGAACCGGTGCGGCCTCAGCCGTGCCCGCGGCGCTTGCCGGTCTGCTGACGGCTGACCGACAGCAGCGAGCATTGCACCGGATGCGCGATTTCAGTCGCGAGCCCGCCTGCGGCAAACAGCAGGATCATCAGCCAGCGTTTCATGCGTCCTCCACGACCGACAGGCTTGCCCCGTTGGCGACCGTCGCGTCGAGCGCATACGGATCGATGCCGTCGAGGCAGCCGAGATTGACGCGCCAGCATGCCGGGTCCTTGCGCGTCTGATGGAACGGATAGACGCCGCACCGGCTGCAGAAATAGTGACGGGCCGTGCGCGTGTTGAAGCGGTAGCACGTCAGCACGTCCTCGCCTTCGACGATGGTCAGACAGGCGGCGGCGAACATCGGGCTCATCAGCGCGCCGCGGCGGCGGCACAGGCTGCAGTTGCAGCGAACGGCCGGCGTAATGGCCGCCCTGACTTCGAATTTGACGGCCCCGCAATGGCAGGATCCCTTGAACCACGTTGCAGACATGATGGACTCCGGAAGCGGTCATGCCTGCTTTATAGCGAAGCCGCGCGGGGCCGTTGTATCGCTCTGTATCTGCAGTTCGTGCCGATACAAAGCCTTGCAAATCCGCGGTGCGCGATCAGTCCAGCGCGTGCCGAAGCCGCTCGATCGCCGCCCGCGCTTCGCTTTCGAGTGCGGCGAACAACTCGGTAGCCGGCAGCGTGCGCACGAGCGGCGCCGCCTGCCCGGCCCACTGCGCGCCGTAGCCGAATTCGCCCTTCGCCTTCGCGGCCGCATGCAACGCCTTGCCCGCGTCGTAGGCGATCGGATACGCGGGCGTGGCCGGCGCGTGCGGATCGTCGCCGAGCGCGGTCAGCCGGTTCGCGATGCCGCGTGCGGCCCGGCCCGAGATCGCGGCCGTCAACGTCGTGCGGCGCGCCGCGTCGCCGAGGATCGCGCGGCGATAGCCGTCGTCGATCGACGTCTCCGGGCACGCGACGAACGCGGTGCCGAGCTGCGCGGCCTGCGCGCCGAGCGCGAGCGCGGCGGCAATGCCTGCGCCGTCCATGATGCCGCCGGCGGCGATCACGGGCAGCGCGCATTCGCGCACGATCAGGCGGGTCAGCGCGAACGTGCCGAGGCGATCGTCATGCGCGGTCGAATCGAACACGCCGCGATGCCCGCCGGCTTCGATGCCCTGCGCGACGATCGCATCGATGCCGGCGGCGGCGATCTGCCGTGCCTCGTCGAGATGCGTCGCGGTCGCGAACAGCGTGATGCCCGCGCGTTTCAGCGCGGCGATCACGTCCGCTGGCGGCAGCCCGAAATGGAAGCTGACGACGGCCGGTTTCTCCTCGACGAGCATCGCCTGCATCGCATCGTCCGCGACGAAGCTCGTATAGATCTCCGACAGCGACGCGGGCGGCGTCGCGCCGTATTCGCGGAACGCCGGCGCGAGCCAGTCGAGCCACGCGCGTTCGACGGCTGCGTCCGCGCGGGCCGGGGCATGGCAGAACACGTTGATGTTGAATGGGCGGTCGGTCAGCGCGCGCGTCTCGCGAATCATCGTGCGTGCGCCGTCGGCATGCGTCGCGCCGACACCGAGCGAGCCGAGCCCGCCGGCGTTCGACACGGCGGCGGCCAGCGCCGGCGTGCTGACGCCGGCCATCGGCGCCTGGACGATCGGTGCGCGGATACCGAGCGTGCGCAACAGCGCCCGGTTGTCGGTCGGTTGATTCATGTCGCTTGTCTCCCCATAGCCGTGATCGAAAGGCGCCGGTCGCCTGCGCGCCGACGCGCGTGAGTCCGGTTCGGCCCGGCGCGTGCAAGTCGTGCTTCGCGCGCACCGGTCACGAGGAAAAGGTGGGCGCCCGTGCGGTGCTGCCTGCGTCCGGATGCGGTACCGGCAACGCTATCCATCCTACGCCAGACGTCGGCCCGCGGGCCGGCGGCTAGCGGCCGCGTGCCCAGTGCGCGAGCCCGGCGCAAGCGGCCAGCAGCGCGCCTGTCACGAAGAACACCGAATGCAGGCCGAATGCGACGCCGATCTGCCCGCCGATCACGGGGCCGATCACCTGCCCGCTGAACTGTGCGGACTGCAGGTAGCCGAGCATCTGCCCCGTCGAGCGCTCGTCGACCGATTGCCGCACGAGCTTGCCGATCGACGGCAGCAGCCCCGCGAGCGTCATGCCCATCAGTCCGCGCAGCGCGGCAAGTTGCCACCAGTGCGTGACGAACGCTTGCGGCACCATCGCGAGCGCGGTCAGCAGCAGGCAGCCGACGATCACGTTCCAGCTGCCGATCCGGTCGGCGAGCGCGCCGAGCCGCGCGGCGGTCAGCATGCTGCCGAGCGCCGAACACGCCATGACGACGCCGGCGACCCGCGCGAGAGAGGCACCGGCGACGCCGAGTCCGCCGATATAGACCGTGATGATCGGCTCGATCGACATGTTCGCGAGCAGCACCATCATCGCCGTCACCAGCAAGGCGGCGACCGCCGCGCGATTCGTCCGGTGCGTCGTGCCGGTGGCCGTGCCGGCGCTGCGGGCTTGCGCGTCGGTGCCCGCGTGGAAGTCCTCCTTCACGACGAAGATCGTCAGCAGCGCGGCGACGGCGATCATCGCGCCGCCGGCGAAGAAGGTGCCGCGAATGCCGACCCAGCCGGGCAGCAATCCGCCGACGAGCGGGCCGACCAGATTGCCCGCGAGCGCGCCGGTCGACAGCATGCCGAGCGCCCAGCCCGCGCGTTCGCGCGGCGCCTGCGTGCCGACCATCACGGTCGACGCCGACGCGTAGCCGCCGACGAGCCCTGCGATCAACCGCAGTGCGACCAGTTCGACCACGTTGTGCGCGACGCCGATCAGCGACATCACGATCGCCATTCCGATCGCCGCGCGCACGAGCATCGGCTTGCGGCCGAAGCGGTCCGCGAGGCGGCCCCACAGCGGCGCGGTGACGGCCGTGCCGAGAAACGTCGCACCGAACGCGATGCCCGACCACTGGATGACGGCCGACTGCGCGTCGACGCCGAGCTGCCGCACGTACAGCGGCAAGAACGGCAGCAGCATGCTCAGGCTGACGAGCGTCGTGAATGACCCGAACACGCAGACGGCGAGATTGCGCCGCCAGTAGCGCAGGTTGCGTTCGGCATAGCTGACGGCCGGACGCTCGGCGCGCGCGGCGGCCGGTGCGTGGACGGTCGTGCTCATCGCGCCCTCGCCGCAGGCGTCGCGCCCGCCGTGCCGGGCGACGCGTGGACTGCGCGCCCGCGCGGTTGATCCGGAAGTGCCCGATGCATGTCGACCTCCATTCGCTGGACGGACGCCAGGCGCGTCCGTCGGTCGAGGAAAGTCTAGATTGAGTCGAATGCCGGGAGAATCGCCGTCGTGCGAAAGTCATTCTTCCGCATGGCGGTTCAATCGCCGTCGGTGATGGCCGCCAGCCGCGAGAAATGCTCCCGCAGGCGCGGCGCCGCGAAATCGACGAACGCACGTACCTTGGGGACCGACAGCCGCCCGTACGGCGTCACGAGATGAATGGGTAGCGGCGCATGCTCGCTGTCGCGCAGCACGATTCGCAGCGTGCCGTCGCGTACCTGTTCGGCGACGTGATACGAAAAGAGCCGCGTGACGCCGTGGCCGGCGACGGCCGACGCGACCGCGCCGCGGATCGTGTTGATGATGAAGCGCGGCGCGAACTGGACGACCTGCGGCAGTGCCGACGGCGCCGCCGGCGGGAAGCTCCACGAGTCGAGCCCGAAGTGCGTCATCGAGATGATCCGGTGCCGCGCGAGATCGGCCGGTGTGTCGATGGCCGGATGCTTCGCGAGGTAAGCGGGGGATGCAACGACGACCCGCCGCACGGAGCCGACCGGAATCGCGACGAGCGTCGAATCGGACAGGTGCGCGATGCGCAGCGCGACGTCCATCCCTTCGTCGACGAGGCTGACGGGACGGTCGAGCAGTTGCAGGCGGATCGACACGGCCGGATGGCGTTCGATGAATGCATCGAGCAGCGCACGCAGCACGTCCTCGCCGGCGGCGACCGGCGCGGTGACCGTCAGCATGCCGCGCGGCGCGGCGCGTTCGTCGGCAACCAGCATGTCGGCCTCTTCCAGATCCGACAGGATGCGGCGGCACGCGGCCGCGTAGCGTTCGCCGGCCTCGCTCAGTCGGATCGTCCGGGTGGTGCGGTACAGCAGCGCGGTGCCGGTGTGTTCCTCGAGAAACGTGATCGCGCGGCTGACTGCCGCCGGCGACCGGCCAAGCCGTCGGCCCGCGCCCGCGAGGCTGCCCTCGTCCAGCGTGGCGACGAACACCTTCATCGCATCGATTCGATCCATGGCGTGTGTGCAGGGCGCGGGCGGTCGTGTAATGGGCGGCGGGCAAGCGAGCGTGCAGTCTACCGCACGCGGGCAAGCCGTCCGGCCGCGGGGATGCCGTGCTCGCCGTTTTGGCCCTACAATGCGCGGGCGAAGAAACCGCACGAACGGCCGTCAGGGAGCCGCGTTCCTCGAACGCCGGGCCCGACATTCAAGCGGTTGCGCTGAATAACCAACAACACAACTACAGCACCTGTGAAAAGAAGAACATTCCTCGCGCTGCCCGCCGTGGCGGCGGCCGGCATGCTGGCCGGCTGCACCGACGTCAGCATCGGCCCCGTCACCGATCGCATGATGAAGGATCCGGAATACCGGGAAACGCTGTCGGCGTTTCTGATCAGCGCGGACGGGAAGAAACTTGTCGTGATCGGCAAGCGGTATCACTACATCTTCGATGTGCCGCCGGCGCTTGCCGTCAACCTCACGGCGCCCTATCGCCCGAAGCTGTATACCGATTTCTACGATTTCGAGACGCATGGCGACCAGATCGCCGGGCGTTACGTGCTGCGGCTTTCGCGCGAGGACGCGCCGCCTGGCTCCGAGCTTCGCGAGCGCGCGCTCGCCGACGGTTTCAAGGACCAGCGCCACCAGTTGACGGAGAGCGGCACGATCAGCGGCAAGCGTTACCAGCCGAACGACGTCACGCCGGCGACGCTCCCGCAGGCGTTCAATCATGCGTACGACGTCGAGGTCGTCGAGCGGCCGTCGATGCTCGGCAAGGGCGCGAAGCTCGCGCTGTCGCCGATCACGATGGCGGCGGACGGCGCGCTGGGCCTGCTGGGCCTCGCACTGTTCCCGATCGCGCTGACGGCATTCATCGTCATCGCGAGTTGAGAAATGATGTACGTCGCCGGTGTGCCGCGCAGACATGCGGCGCACCGGCGCGCGCCGGGTCCGTCGTGTTCTTCAGAAGCCTGATTCTCGCAGCCATGCGCGGCGCGGTCTGACGGCCGAAGCCTCATGGTTTTCCCGGTCCGCTCGACTGCGCGGGCACACACCGTTGCCGGCGCGGCATCACGTGCCGCGCAAGCCGCAGCGGCCCGCTGCGCGAATCCGGGCCGCCGCACGCGCCCCACCCTTTCTGCCCGGGAAAGGATGCTTGAAGCATCCGCAATTATCACGCGCCGCCGATATGCCCACCATGTGTCGGACGATCGGCGCAGCGCGCATGTCCGGCCCTTTGAGGGCCTTGCGATGCCTGTCGCCGCGTCGTGCGGCCGGGCGCGTCACGCCGGCTGCGAACGGCCGGGCCGCGCGCCACGGCATATCGACAATCAGGAGACACGATGAACAGCCCATCCCTCGATCTCGGCGGCCCCGCGTCCGCCCGACTGCCGGCCGCTTCCTCCGGCGTCGGCGCCGATGCGGCGGCCCTTGCCGCCCGTCGCGTCACGCTCGGCGATTTCATGGACGACCTGCCGGTCGGCGCATTGCACCGGTTCGTCGTCTGGGTGATCGGCATCGGGCTGTTCTTCGACATGTACGAGATCTTCCTCGTCAGCACGATCGGCTCCGCGCTGCAGAACGAATACGGGCTGAGCCGGCAAAGCGCCGATTTCAAGCTGCTGCTGGCGTCGGCCTTCATCGGCATGTTCGTCGGCGCGATGTGCCTGGGCAGCCTCGCCGACCGCATCGGCCGGCGCAAGGCGTTCCTGCTGACGCTCGCGTGGTACAGCGCGTTTTCGCTGGTCGGCGCGTTTTCGGTGAACGCCGACATGCTCGTCGCATGCCGGTTCCTGACGGGCATCGGCGTCGGCGCGATCTATCCGGTCGCCGACAGCTTCCTGTCCGAGATCCTGCCGAAGGAAAAACGCGGGCGGCTCGCCGCGTGGGCCTATACGACTTCCTACGTCGCGGTGCCGCTCGTCGGCTTCCTCGCGCTGTGGCTGAACCCGCTGCATGTGGCCGGTGTGGCCGGCTGGCGCATCATCCTCGCGATCGGCAGTCTCGGCGCCGTGTACGTGCTGCTCGTCCAGCACCGCTTGCCCGAGAGCCCGCGCTGGCTGCTCGCGCAGGGCCGCACCGCCGACGCGCACGCGGCGTTGCGGCGTTTCGCGGACGGCGCCGGCGTGCGCGTGCCCGAGCAGTTCGCGGAGCCGGTCGAGCCGCAGCGGCCGCTCGGCCTCCGCGAGCGCATCGCGCTGCTGCGTCGTGAGCCCTACGGCGCGCGCTACCTGATGCTCGCGACCTTTCACCTGTTCCAGGGCTTCGGCTACTACGGGTTCGGTACGCTGGCCGGCACGGTCGTGAAGAGCCGCGGCTTCGACGTGACGGACAGCACGCTGTTCATCGCGCTGTCGTTCATCGGCTACCCGATCGGTTCGTTGCTGTCGATTCCGCTGCTGAACTGGATCGAGCGCCGCACGCTCGTGATCGTGTCGATCCTGTCGATCGCGGTATTCGGGCTGTGCTTCGCGTATTCCGGCCATACCGTGCTGATCGTCGGCTTCGGGTTCCTGACGACCTGCGCGTCGAACGTGTTCAGCAATGCGTATCACGTGTACCAGGCGGAAATCTTCCCGGCACGCGTGCGCTCGACGGCGATCGGCAGCACCTATGCGCTGTCGCGCATCGTCAGCGGCGTCTTGCCGTTCGTGCTGCTGCCGGTGCTCGGCAACTACGGCGCGGGTGCGATGTTCGGTGTGATTTCGGTCGCGCTCGGTATCGTGGCGGTGACGCTGCGCGTGCTCGGGCCGCTGACCACGCGGCGCAGCCAGGACGAGATCAATCCGGTGTAACGCGGTGACGGGGCCGGGGTACGCAGGCGCGCGCCCCGTGTTTCGTCGTGCCGGCGCATTTACCGCGCCGACATGAAATCGAACAGTTTCGCGATATCGGTGGTCAACACGCTGCCCGCCTTTACGCCGACCCACAGCGTGCGCGTCGCCCACGCGTCGTCGAGTTTCACGACGCCGAGCCGGGCCGCGCGTTCGCCCGTCACCGCCTCGCGCGGCAGTACGCCGATACCGAGCCCGGCCTCGATCATCCGGCTCACGCCGTCGAAATTCGATACCTGGATCCGCAGCTTCAGCGAGCGCTCGGCCGCGAACGCGGCGTCGGTCATGCGCGCGAGCAGCGAACTGCCGTCGCTCAGGCCGACGTAGTCCTCGTCGAGCGTCTCCGCGAAGCGGATGCTGTCGCGCGTGGCGAACCGGTGCGTGCGCGGCACGAGCAGCACCAGCTCGTCGTGCCGGTACAGCCGCCGGTCGATGCCGGGCGCCGGCACGTTGTCGGCGAACACGCCGAGATCGGCCTTGCCGGAGGCAAGCGCGTCGACGATCTCGTGGCTCAGCCGCTCCTCCAGACTCACCTTGATACCCGGGTTGTCGGTGAGGAACGCGGCGAGATCGGCGGGCAGGAACTGGACGATCGCGGACGTGTTGGTCCACACGTGGATGTGGCCGCGCACGCCGGTGGCGTAGTCGCTCATCTCGTGCGCCATCCGGTTGACCTGCTCGATTACCTTCGCTGCATGGTCGAGCAGCGCACGGCCCGCGGGCGTCAACTCGACGCCCCGCGCATGCCGGACGAACAGCGCGCTGCCGGTCACGCTTTCGAGTTCGGCGATGCGCTTGCTGACCGCGGACAGCGTGAGCTGGCCATGCTCGGCCGCCTTCGTCAGGCTGCCGTGCTCGGCGACGAGCGCGAACACGCGCAGCGACTGCAGATCGAAATGAAGCGGGTTCACCATGTCGTGGGTCCTGGGAAAACCGTGCGGCGCACACGTTGCCGCGACGGCCTGACGCCGATCATACGCCCGGCCGTGCGCGTGTGAAGCGCTGCGGCTAGCGCGGCGCGATCGACCGCAGCGCGGCGAGCATCGCCCCGTCCGGCCGCGCGAGATCGTCGAGCACCGCGAAGTGCTGCATGCCGGGCAGCCAGACGCGCGCGATCCGTTCGCCGGCCGCTTCGCATGCCGTCGCGTATTCGTCCGCCTGCCGGATGAGTTCGGGCAGTTCGGCGTCACCGACCGCAACGACGGTCGGCGCGCCGGGCCCGACATGATGCAGCGGACTGTACGCGTCGACTTCGTGCGCGGTGAGCTGCAGCTTGTCGTTCAGGCAGCACAGCGAAATCGGTTCGAGATCGACGAGCGGGCTGATCGCGAGCGCCGACACGACGGCCGGATGCGCGCGATGCATGGCCGTCAGGTGGCCGCCCGCCGAGTGGCCGCTCAGGTGGATCGGGCGTCGCGCGGTGCCGAGGCGGTCGGGGTCGGTGGCGAGATGATCGAGCAGCATGCCGATTTCGGCGACGATGCCGGTCATCGTCGCGACCGGCGCGAGCGTATATTCGGCCAGGATGACGTCGAAGCCGCAGGCGAGCGGCCCGCTCGCCGCATACGCGAAATCCGCTTTCGTGCAGTGCTGCCAGTAGCCGCCGTGAATGAACACGAACAGCGGCGCACCGGCCTGCCCGCACGACAACCAGTCGAAGCGTTGCGCGGGCTGCGCGCCGTAACGCAGGTCGCGGCGGCCGGGCGTCGCGTCGTACAACGCGGCGCTGCGCGCCTGGCACGACGCGAGCAGCGCCGGGAAATCGGGAACGGCTTTCGTGTTCAGGTACGCGGCATCGAGCGCCGCGCGGTCCATGCTGCGATAGAGGATCGTCATTCGGGGAGCGCCTGGATCGGGTTGCGGATGCGCAGGGAGCGGGTTCGCCGTGCGCGTTGCGAAGGCGACGGCCGGGCCGACGCCGTTGCGCCATTATCCGCGGCGCGGCCGCGTCCGGCTATCCGGAATCGGCGGGCGCGGCGCCCGCCTGTCCGCTTTCGGCGAAGGACTGCGAACGCCGCGTGCTCGCGGGCGACCGGCTGCTTCGGCTCAGATCGGCTCGGCGATCTCGATCAGGTTCAGGTCGGGATCGCGCACGTAGACCGAGCGGATCTTCTGCGTGGCGCCCGTGCGCTCGACGGGCCCTTCGACGATCGGCCATGCGACGCGCCGCAGGTGCGCGATCACGTCGTCGAGCGGCACCGATGCGATGAAGCACAGATCGAGCGCGCCGGGCACCGGCACGTGCGCCTTCGGCTCGAACTCCGCGCCGCGCACGTGCAGGTTGATCTTCTGGTTGCCGAAGCGGAACGCGAGCCGGCCGGCACCGAACGTTTCGAGCTGCATCTGCAGCACCTCGGTGTAGAAATGCCGGGTCTTGTCCGGATCGACGCAGGTCAGCACGAGATGGTCGAGGTGGTCAATCAGCGCCATGGAATTCGCTCCGGTTGTCGTTCATCAGAAAGCGCGTTGCGCGGGCATCTCGCCGACGTCGGCGCGCGGCGGCGGATGCAGGTCCGAGCGGCGGCCGGCCTTCAGGATCTGGCTCGGCACATCGTGCCCGATCAGCGCGGGCAGCCGCGCCGACGCGGCCAGCACGGCCGCGAGGTCGACGCCCGTATCGTAGCCGTCGAGTTCGAGCATGTGCACGAGTTCCTCGGTGCATGCGTTGCCGGTCGCACCCGGCGCATACGGGCAGCCGCCGAGCCCGCCGAGCGATGCGTCGAAGCGGTCGATGCCGGCGTCGAGCGCCGCGAGCGTATTGGCGAGCGCCATCCCGCGCGTATTGTGGAAATGGAGCGTGAGCGGCAGCGCGCGGAAGCGTTCGCGTGCGCGTTCGGACAACGCGCGCACCTGCGACGGAAATGCCATGCCCGTCGTGTCGCACAGCGTGAAGCCGTGCACGCCGAGATCCGCGAAGCGCTGCATCCACGCGAGCACCGTTTCGGCCGGCACGTCGCCTTCCATCGGGCACCCCATCGCGGTCGACAGCGACACGTTGATCACGACCCGCGCGCCGCGTACCGCGTCGATCACGCCGCGCAGCTGCGCGAACGACTGCTCGCGCGTCATCCGCAGGTTCGCGCGGTTGTGGCTTTCGCTCATCGACATCACGAGGTTCACTTCGTCGACGCCGCACGACAGCGCGCGCTCGGCGCCGCGCACGTTCGGCACGAGCACCGTGTAGACGACGCCCGGTGCGCGCACGATGCCGTGCATCACCGCCTCCGCGTCGCGCAGCGCGGGGATCGCCCTCGGCGACGTGAACGACGTGACCTCGATCTTCGCGTAACCGCATGCGCTCAGCGCGTCGACGAGCGCGATCTTGTCGTCGGTGTCGACGAAGGCCGCTTCGTTCTGGAAACCGTCGCGCGTCGCGACTTCGTGGATATGGAGCCGTTTGCGTTGCCCGCTCATGTCGTCTTCTCCCGGGTCCGGTTCAGATCACGCCGCGCATGCGCCAATCGTCGCGCGTCGCGGCATCGATGCCGAGCGATTCGAGCACCGCGTCGGTATCGGCGCCGAGCGCGGGCGCCGGACGCTCGATGCGCCCGGGCGTGACGCCGAGTTTCGGCACGATGCCCGGCACGAGCACGGGCGTGCCGTCGGGCAGCGCGGCGTCGACGATCATGTCGCGTGCGCGGTAATGCGGGTCGGCCGCGATGTCGGCCACGTCGTAGATGCGCCCGGACGGGATGCGCGCCTCGTTCAGTGCCGCCAGCACGTCGTCGAGATCGTGGCGCGCGCTCCACGCGCCGATCGCCGCGTCGATGCGCTCGACCTGCGCGACGCGCCCGTCGTTGTGCGCGAGCGCGGGATCGTGGCCGAGGTCGGGCCGGCCGATCAGGTCCATCAGGCGCCGGAAGATGCTGTCGCCGTTGCCGGCGATCAGCGCGTACTTGCCGTCGCGGCAGCGGTACGCGTTGGTCGGCGCGATGCCGGGCAGGCTGCTGCCGGCCGGCTCGCGCACCGCGCCGAACGCCGCGTATTCGGGCAGCAGGCTTTCCATCAGGTTGAACACCGATTCGTACAGCGCGACGTCGACGACCTGCCCCTTGCCGCCCTGCTGCTCGCGATGCCGCAGCGCGAGCAGCACGCCGATCACGCCGTGCAGCGCCGACAGCGAATCGCCGAGCGAGATGCCGACGCGCACCGGCGTGCGGCCCGGCTCGCCGGTCAGGTGCCGCAGGCCGCCCATCGCCTCGGCGATCACGCCGAAGCCCGGCCGGTCGCGATACGGGCCCGTCTGCCCGAAGCCCGACACGCGCAGCATCACGAGCCCCGGATTGAGCGCGGACAGCACGTCCCAGCCGAGCCCCCAGCCTTCGAGCGTGCCGGGCCGGAAATTCTCGATCAGCACGTCGGCCTCGGCGGCGAGGCGGCGCACGACGTCCTGCCCTTCAGGCGTGCGCAGGTCGAGCGTAAGCGACGTCTTGTTGCGCGACTGCACGGCCCACCAGACCGACGTGCCGTCGTGCAGCAGCCGCCACTTGCGCAGCGGATCGCCGAGGCCGGGCGGTTCGACCTTGATCACGTCCGCGCCGAATTCGGCAAGCATCCGGCCCGCGAACGGCCCGGCGATCAGTTGGCCGAGTTCCAGCACGCGAATGCCGTCGAGCGGTCGTGTCATGGTTGTCTCCGTTCAGATCGTGGAATCGATGACGGCGATCATGACGGCGTTCGCGCACCGCGAAAATCGATCGATGCTCAACCAGGCTTTCCGAAACGGAAAGGCGCGCGGCAGCACGAGCGTCGCGCCGGCCACCGTGCGGTGCGCCGGCCTTTCCGTCCGGGAAAGCGCGCTCGCGCAACGGTCAAACGACGGCGCGCGCGCCGCCGGCAGAATCGAAGCCGTTCCGCGCCACCGGGCGCCCGTCAGCGAGACCCGCCATGTTTTCCGTTTCCGCTCCCGCGAAGATCGTGTTTCTCGACCGTGCGACGCTGTCGCCGCAGACCGTGCTGAAGCCGTTCCCGTTTCCGCACGTGATGCGAACGTTCGACCGGACGGCCGCACACGACGTGGCCGCGCGCATCGACGACGCGGACATCGTCGTGATCAACAAGGTGCGGCTCGACGCGGCGGCGCTCGCCGACGCGCGGAACCTGCGGATGATCGCGATTGCCGCCACCGGCACGGACCTCGTCGATCTCGCTGCGTGCGCGGCACGCGGCATCGTCGTGAGCAACATTCGCGGTTATGCGGTCCGCACGGTGCCGGAGCACACGTTCGCGCTGATCTTCGCGCTGCGACGCAGCCTCCTGGCGTATCGCGATGCGGTGCGCGCGGGGCGCTGGCTCGACAGCGGGCAGTTCTGCTTCGTCGATCACCCGATCCGCGACCTGGCGGGCGCGACGCTCGGGATCGTCGGCGACGGGGTGCTCGGCCGCGCGGTGGCCGGGATCGCCCGTGCGCTCGACATGCGCGTACTGTTCGCGGCGCACGGCGATACCGCGGATGGTGACCATGTGCCGCTCGACACGCTGCTGCGCGACAGCGACGTGATCACGCTGCACTGCCCGCTCACACCGGCGACGCGCCACCTGATCGATGCGCAAGCATTCGCCCGGATGGCGCGCCGGCCGCTGCTGATCAACACGGCGCGCGGCGGCCTCGTGGACGAACGCGCGCTCGTCGACGCGTTGCAGTCGGGGCGGATCGCGGGTGCGGGATTCGATGTGGTGACCCAGGAGCCGCTGCCGGCCGCGCATCCGTTCCACGCGATCCTGTCGCATCCGGCGTTCATCCTGACGCCGCACGTCGCGTGGGCGAGCGACGAGGCGATGCAGGCGCTCGCCGACCAACTGGTCGACAACGTGGCCGCGTTCGCCGGCGGCGCGCCGCGGCATGTCGTGTGAGGCGGGCAGAAACGGAACGGCCCCGCTCGATTGCTCGAAGCGGGGCCGGCTGGATTCGGGGCTGCTTACGCCAGCGACTCGGCACGTGGCGGGTTCGTGCATCCGCCCTGTCTTGCGGCCGGTTTCCGGATACCCGGTGAGCGCGGCTTCAAGGGATTCAGACCGACGACGATGCAGGGCAAGCCCGCAAAACCGCTCAGTACGCGGACATCTCGACGCAAGGATCGACCTTGGACGGCGAGCAGATCACCGAGTACTTCGCGCTCTCGCGCATCAGCGCTTCGCCTTCGTGCAGCGCGATCTTGATCTCGGGGTGACGCTCGTACGCGAGGAATGCCGAGCACACCACGGCGGACATCACGACGAGGGAAAACACAAATTTTTCAAGGGTTTGGAAGCGTTCAGGCATGGTCCGACCTTTCTCTTAGGCCGCCATTATATCTCGAAATAAGGGTTTTCCCTATAAGCCGGCCCGCATACCGAGGATGCCTTCGATCGGAATCGGGCCAGTGTTCGCGCCCTTTTTGGGGAGGGGGAGCGGCGAGACCGCGAGGCCGATCAGGACGCGGCCGCATACCGGCAGAAGGCGCCGAAGGCGTGCCGCCGGCCCATCACTGCGGCGCCGACGCGCCGCTTGCCGCATTGCCGGGCCACGCGTTGCCGATATGGTCGATCAGCGATTTCGCGGTGCCCGTCACGAGCGCCGCATCGACGCCCGACGTCTGCCACGAGCCGTCGGCGGCCTTCACGAAGGTCAGGTTCGCGCGCGACGGCGAGTAGTCGGCATTGCGCCACGTGACGACGACGTCGCACGCGTACGTACGATCGCCGAGCTTCTTGCAGTCGCCGTCGGGTTTGGCCGAGACGACATCGGCCGAGACAGGCAGCGGCTGGCCGAACAGCGCGTTCAGGCCGCCGTGGTTTTCCGCTTCGAGCGCGCGGCGCACGGCCGCGTCGACGTCGTTCGATCCGGGACCGTCGTGGAGCAGGTTGCAGGCGGCCAGCAGCGTCGTTGCACCGGCGAGTGTCAGCAGCGTTTGAAACTTCATGGAGATCCGTCGATCGAGTGGAACGCCGCGTAGTCTGCAACGTCCGCGTGCCGGGCGCGGTATCCATTTGTAACCAATTGCACGGATGCCGCGGGCGACCGCTTGCCCCCTCGTCTACTGACGCTCCTGCTTCACGCGGCTGACCAGTTGCGTCGGGCTCACGAACTGCAGCGCGATCACGACCCAGACGAGCGTGATGGCCATGTAGATCATCGCCATCGCGTCGATCGACTGCGGCGCGCGCACGCCGGTCGAGAACACCGCGTAATACAGCGCGACGACGAGCGTCTGCGTGCTCGGCCCCGCGGTGAAGAACGTCAGCTCGAACATCCCGATCGTGCGCACCAGCACGAGCAGCCCGGCCGCGAGCATGCCGGGCACCAGCAGCGGCAGCAGCACGTAGCGGAAATAGCGCCACGTGTTCGCGCCGAAGATGCGCGCGGCGGCTTCGAGGTTCGGATCGATCTGCTCGATGAACGGCGTCATCACGAGGATCACGAACGGCAGCGCCGGCACGAGGTTCGCGAGGATCACGCCCGGCAGCGTGCCCGCGAGCCCGATCTTGTACATCACGGTCGCCATCGGGATCCCGTACGTGACGGGCGGCACCATCAGCGGCAGCAGGAACACCAGCAGCGCGAAGCGCTTGCCGCGAAACCGCACGCGTGCGAGCGCATACGCGGCCGGCACGCCGAGCGCGATCGACAGCAGCACGACCGCGCCGACGACTTCGACGGTCACCCACAGCACGCTCTCGAGCTGGAAGTCCGCCCAGGCCTTCGCGTACCAGTGCAGCGTGAAGCCTTGCGGCAGCGGCGTGCCGAACCAGCGCGTCGCGACCGAGTTCACCGCGACGGTCGCGATCAGCAGCAGCACGTTCAGCAGGAAGAACGCCATCAGCCCCCAGACGAGCGCCTTCCAGGCGCGGCCGGCGAGGTTGCCTTTCATCCGGTGCGGTTTCCTTGCGTCCACGGGCCGTGCATCGGGCGCGTCGTGCTTCGGCGGCCATGCGCGCGCGGCATGATTGTCGATCGCCATCAGCCCTTGCCTCCCGTCACCGCGCCCGTATAGAAGAAGCGGCGCGCGCCGAGCATCGACGCGACCACCAGCAGCTGGACGAAACCCATCACGATGGCGATCGCCGACGCGAGCGAATAGTCGTAGCTCTCGAACGCAGCCTCGGCGGCCGCGATCGAGATCACGCGCGTCGGCCCGGCCGGCGCGCCGAGCAGCACGGCCGACGGAAATACCGAGAACGCCTGCACGAACGACAGGCACGCGGCCATCGTGAGCCCCGGCACGAGCAGCGGCAGGTAGATCTGCCGGAACTGCTGCCACGGGTTCGCGCCGAGCGTGGCCGCGGCGCGCGCGAGCGTCGGGTCGATGCCGCTGATGTATGACAGCATCAGCAGGAACGCGAACGGAAAGCCCGACACGATCAGCGACAGCAGCACGCCCCAGTAGTTGTGCGTCAGGCGCACCTCGTCGGTGTACAGGTGCAGCCCCTGCAGCGCCTGCGGGAACCAGCCGTTCGGCCCGAAATACGTGAGCATCCCGTCGGCGACGAGCACCGTGCCGAGCGTGACGGGAATCACGAGCAGCGTCGTGACGAGCTTCTGGTACGGCGAGTGGCGGCGCAGCGCGAACGCGACGGGCACCGCGATGCCGACGTTGAGCAGCGTCGCCGGCACCGCGAGCTTCAGCGTGACGAGCACGGTCGGCCACATCGCGGTGTCGGTGAAGAACTGCACGTAGTTCGCGAGCGCGCCGCCGCCGTTCATCGGCTGGAACGACAGCACGAGGCCGTACGCGAACGGATAGACGAACAGCGCGGCGATGAACGCGAGCGCGGGCGTGACGAGCCACGCCTTCGCGTCGCGCGGCGCGCCGGACGCGAGCGTGCTCATGCCCGCTCCGCCGCGTAGACGAGCGTCCGGGCAGGCGCGACGCGCAGCCGCAACCGCTCGCCTTGCGCGAAATCGCCGGCGACGCGCGCCCAGATCGCGCCGAACGGCGTGACCGCGCGGAGCAGCGAGTCGCGGCCGCCGTATTCGACCGTTTCGACGGTCGCGTCGAACGCGTTGTGGCTGCCTTCGTCCGCGCGCTCGATGTCGTCGGGGCGCAGCGCGACCACGACGTCCTTCGTATCGAAGCCGGCCATCGGGACGCCCGTGAGGCAGACGCCGCCGGCCGCGACCCGGACGTCGTCGCCGGCCATCCCCTCGAGCGTGAACGGCAGCACGTTGCGGTAGCCCATGAAGCGCGCGACGTGCAGGTTGCGCGGGCGCGTGTAGACGTCCTTCGGCGACGCGACCTGCTGCACGACGCCCTCCTTCATCACGACGATGCGGTCGGCCATCGACAGCGCTTCGTCCTGGTCGTGCGTCACATAGATCGTCGCGCGCTCGAGCTGCGTGTGGATGCGGCGGATCTCGGCGCGCATCTCGATGCGCAGTTTCGTGTCGAGGTTCGACAGCGGTTCGTCCATCAGCACGAGCGGCGGCTCGATCACGATCGCGCGCGCGATCGCGACGCGCTGCTGCTGGCCGCCCGACAGCTGCCCGGGCAGCTTGCCCTCATGGCCGACGAGCTGCACGAGTTCGAGCGCCTGCTGCGCGCGCCGCCGCGTTTCCTGCTTCGGCACGCCGCGCATCTTGAGGCCGAAGCCGACGTTCTCGAGCACCGACATGTGCGGAAACAGCGCGTAGTTCTGGAACACCATCCCGAAGCCGCGGCGCTCGGGCGGCAGCACGTCGATGCGCGTGTCGTCGAGCCAGATGCCGCCGCGCGTCAGCGGCTGCAGCCCCGCGATGCAGTTCAGCGCGGTCGACTTGCCGCAGCCCGACGGGCCGAGCAGCGCGATGAACTCGCCGCGCCGGATCTCGAGATCGAGGCCGTTCAGCGCGGCGACCTGCGCCCCTTGCGCATTGGTGAAACTGCGGCACACGCCGTCGAGCCGCAACCGTTCGAAACTGTGCTTCATTGCACGGAACTCCCTCGACGCGGGCGCCGCGGCGCCCGCCGGTTCAGGCGTCACTTCGATTTCTGCGAACCGATCTCGCGATCCCACTTCTGGAACGCGGCGACCATCGCCTGTGCGCTGAGCGGCTGCACGTGCGGGCGATCGGCGAGCAGCTTCGCGTACTCGGGGCGGCCGAACTTGCGGACCACGTCCTGGCTGTGCGCGGGCGCCATCTCGAGCGTCACGCCCTTCACCGCCGGGCCCGGATAGAAATAGCCGTCGTCGTAGGTCATCGCCTGCTGTGCCGGTTCGAGCAGGAAGTTCATCAGCTTGAACAGCACGTCGAGCTTGTCCTTCGGCACGCCCTTCGGAATCACCATGAAATGCGCGTCGTTGACCCACGTCATGTCGTCGAATGCCTGGATCCGGAACTCGGCCGGCACGATGCCGAGCGCGCGCGGGTTGATGTCCCAGCCCGTGACGGTCACGGTCATGTCGCGCGTGCCTTCGCCGAGCTCCTTCATCACCGCCGACGTGCCGCCCGGGTAGTACGGCACGCAGTCGTTCAGCGCCTTCAGGAACGCCCAGGTCTTGTCCCAGCCGTTGATCGGGTCCTGCGGATTCTTGTCGCCGAGCACGTACGGCAGCCCCATCAGGAACGTGCGACCCGGGCCGGAGTTCGCCGGACGCGCATAGATCAGCTTGTTCGGGTGCGCCTTGCACCAGGCGAGCAGTTGATCCGGCGTCTTCGGCGGGTTGCCGACCTTCGCCGGGTTGTATTCGAGCAGCGGACCGGCCGGCATGTAGGTGACTTCGAGGCCGAAGCCTTGCGGGAGATCCTGCATCTTGCGCGGGCCGGGCGCGTATCTGTCGAGCACGCCGGGGAACGCGGCTGCATTGTCGGGCAGGAGCTTGAGCCACAGGTTCTGTTCGATGCCGGCGGCCAGCGCGTCGGTGCCCGTCAGCACGAGGTCGATGTCGGCGCGCCCCGCCGCCTGCATCGCCTTGATCTTGCCCGGCAGCTGCGGCGCCGGCGCATTCGTGAACGTGACGTTCGACACGAGGGTCGGGTTCTTGTCCCGGAACGCCTCGATGGCCTTCTGCGTGAGCTGGAGGTTGCCCGCGACGTCGACGATGTTCAGCGACACGGGCGCCGCAACGGCCGCCGCGGCAGACAGCGAGAAACCCAGTGCGAGTACGATCCGGCGGACACGGCGAGCGATCGTGGTGGTGTTCATGTCTCCTCACTTCGGTCGGTGGATGGGACCTTTCTTTTCAGGAAATCATGACGGCGTTATACGATGTCGGTCAACAAAAAACCGTGGCGCGCGGGACGGGACTTTCCCTGACAAAAACCTTCCGCCGAGATACGATCCGACTGGCAGAGACTATTTCGGGGATCGCCATGCCGCGTGACGCGATACGTGTTAGGACATCATATGTCACGTGGCGGATCGACTCATGCTGGACGACCACCAAGGGCCTGCCATGTGAATGATCCGGTAGAGAACGCTTTCAGCGCGGCCGCGACAATTCCCAGAGCGCATGGAAATATTCGGCCCGTTCCTCGCTCGTGACGCTCGCGTTGGCCATGTCGACCATGAGGTCTTCAAGGTCGGCGACGCGCGGAATCGAGATGCCCTGCCCCACCATGTCCGTCGACGCGCAAGTGAGGCCGGTGGGCATGTTTGCGTCATCGAACGCTGACGGCTGCCTGCGTGCGGGGTCGGCCGACGCCTGCATCGATTCCGGGGATCGGCTACAGTGGGCGTTTTCGGCGCGCCCCGGCCCGCCGCCGTGCGTGGTCCATCGGAGCGCGCGGCAGTACGGACGGAGCGCGGAACATTCCCTTCGATGAGCGAACCTTCATGCCCGATCTGTCCGCCTTCCCGATCACGCAAAAGTGGCCGGCCCAGCATCCCGACCGTCTCCAGCTCTACTCGCTGCCGACGCCGAACGGCGTCAAGGTGTCGATCATGCTCGAGGAAACCGGCCTGCCGTACGAGCCGCACCTCGTGCGCTTCGACACGAACGACCAGTTTTCGCCCGAATTCCTGTCGCTGAACCCGAACAACAAGATCCCGGCGATCATCGACCCGAACGGCCCCGACGGCAAGCCGCTGCCGCTGTTTGAATCGGGCGCGATCCTGATCTATCTCGCGGACAAGACCGGCCAGTTGATCCCGAAGGATCCCGCCGGCCGTTACGAGACGATCCAGTGGGTGATGTTCCAGATGGGCGGCATCGGGCCGATGTTCGGCCAGCTCGGCTTCTTCCACAAGTTCGCCGGCCGCGACTACGAGGACAAGCGTCCGCGCGATCGCTACGTCGCCGAGTCGAAACGCCTGCTCGCCGTGCTCGACGCGCATCTCGCGAACCGCCAGTGGGTGATGGGCGACACCTACACGATCGCCGACATCGCGATCTTCCCGTGGGTGCGAAACCTTGTCGGTTTCTACGAAGCAGGCGACCTGGTCGGCTTCAGTGAATTCCGGCATGTGGCACGCGCGCTCGACGCGTTCGTTGCCCGCCCGGCCGTCGCGCGCGGGCTCAATATCCCGGCACGCGGCTGAGCCTGGGCGGCCACGCCGCAGGCGGCCGCTGTGTCGCTCAAGCCCGCCGCATTGCGCGGCGGGCTTTTTTGTTCTTCGTGGAATTCCGGGGGCACGCCGGGGAGGAGTGTCGGCGTTCGGCCATGAAGGGACCTTCATTCGATGCGTCGTCAGGACATTGAGACGGCTGCTCCACTCCGCAAGCCGTCATTTGATCGCCGCGAGCCGGCGTCGCGTCATCGGCCTTGGGGACTTTCGTGAGTTCTCACCGCCTACCGCGAATGATGTGCGCTTTTGACTTCGGATCTTGCCTCGAGCCCACGAGTCATCGTTCAGCGTCACGGATCTCATCCGCTGCCTTTGCGCTTACTTGTCGTGGGCGATGATTGCACACGCGCGACCTTAAGCCAAGAAAACGGTGAATATCAGAGCCAAGGCTATGCAACAATGTTGACAGTCGTCGCTGCGGGCTGTTGCGAAGTCGGATTTGCTCACTCCAAGGCAGACATTGTTTAGAAAAAACATTCACCAGAGCAGCCTTAACATGTCGAAGAAACTTCGTGGAACACGAAAACCAAACGATACTTTCAACTCATCTTTGACCTTGGGTGTCGATGAGATTATAACCAACGGGAAACAGGCTGCTCTGTTTGCACACACAGGAATCAGAGGCGACGAACGCGCGGCTGCGTTAAAGGAGTTTCTCAACGCGACGATACCCGCTCGATTCGGTGTGGCCAAGGGTGAGGCGATAGATTTTCAGGGGAATAGAACGTCACAAATTGATCTATTAATTTACGATAAACATAGTTCGTCGGTCCTCTTTAAGGGTGATGACGGCAATCTCCTCGTGCCAATCGAGAGCGTGTACGCCGTGGTTGAATGCAAGACCACTTTAAATGGCGACGAATTGGAAAAAGCATATAAAGCTGCCAGGCGAATCAAGGCACTGCGCCCCTATCAAAAATGGTTTTCTTGTCACGAAACCTTGAAGTCGTACAAGCCCAGTCACAATTCGTCGCCGTTGCCGAGATGTATGTACTCGATATTTTCATTTGGCACCAATCTATCGAAAGAGGATTGGCTTAAAAAAGAATATAAACGAGCGATGGAAGCTTCTGCCTCTAGTTCTGCGCATATC
This sequence comes from Burkholderia sp. Tr-20355, assembly GCF_017104685.1. Classification (NCBI taxonomy): domain Bacteria; kingdom Pseudomonadati; phylum Pseudomonadota; class Betaproteobacteria; order Burkholderiales; family Burkholderiaceae; genus Burkholderia; species Burkholderia sp. Tr-20355. The sequence goes on from NZ_JAAGPK010000092.1 coordinate 29,999, forward strand.
AGTGACGTGGATAACTTAATCGTATTGACTAACGGCTTGCTGATTCCGGGTGATGCTAAAGGGAAGGCGTATAACGACGAGCCTCAAAAGGCCTTTATTGACTGGCACTTGACCATGTCGAACTATCTGCAACGAGAATCGAAGCGAAGACAGCCAGCAGACCTGCAAATATATTCCCATCAATATTCGAGAGGGTGGCAGAAGATAGCATTATAGGTCCGTTCGCGGCGCCGTCGCGGGCCGTTGTGCCAGACAGTGGCAAAATGCACCGTCACTCACGTTAACAGGCATTTAAACTCTGCCAATTCTCGAAATGCCATCGCCGCGGAAGATCTGGCAGCGATGGCGATCTTAGTCAGCGACGTTGGATTAACCACCCGCACCGACTTCACTCTTACCATTGGCCCCGACATCTTCTTCGTTCGTCGGATCCAATTTCAAGTCGAGTACTGTTTCACCAGCTATGGCGGATAACGGGAACACAACTATTGTACCTTCGGCCTCGAAGATCGCTTGGCGACACCGTTGCGCGAAACCCGCATCTTCGGGGTGTTCCTGAAGGTATTTCGCGGGCTCGAATAGATCCGGGGTTCTGATGAGGGCCGCACCGACGCGCTTTGCAGCGGACAAACATTTTTCAGTAAAGAAATTGCTTCGCTCATGCAGCGGGGAAAGTCTGTAGGCATTGCCAAACAGCGCGCCCTTCGCAAAGGAAGTCACGCTTTCCCGCGCGAAGTCTTCTTGCAAATTCCTTTCAAGCTGACTGAATTTATCGATGTTAATGGCCTTGTTGTCTTTGCCTTCTGCCTCGCCGATACATCTTCCTTCGTCACTTTCGAAAACGCAGTCAAACTCTGATTCACCGTTTTCAAACGGATTGGCATCAAATCCTAAGAGACGTAGAGCCTCGATAATTGCTGCCTCCAGTGGCTTTCCTTGCTCATAAAGCAGACGCCGCAATCCTCCCGCCGCGCTCAGCTTACCTGTCAGTTCATCGCGCTCCAGTTGTAACGCGCTGATTGCGGCTGCGCGGTTTGAGATTTCGAATTCCAATTGAGCTTCCAAAGCTAAGCGATATTCTGGACCTTCCGTCCAATCAGGGGCAGGAGTTGCGTCGCTCGCACCCTTTAGCGTGGCTGAAAGCGCGCCGAGAGTTGCAACCAAACGTTTTCCGAATTTCAACGCTTCCGGTGTCCAGTTATGCTGTTTGGATCTTCCGTCGTATTTAAGAAATTCATCCTCGTTGTATTGAAGCGGAGGCAGAAGCAAAAGCTGGCCGGCTCCGCTGGCAATCATCGCTCCCACTGCCCGATCACCGGATCTTGAGCTGAGTACTGTGTTGAACTCACCGCTTATCTCCACTTCGTAAGGAGAATATTTTGAGAATTCTGCCCAATATGGGGAAAGAAATTTCGCCTCTCTGTCGAGCTTGATTTCGGAACCTGTTTTCGAAACGACCTTGATGTTTGGAACGGCATCGTAAGATGAGACTGACGTCACAATGCGCGTGGCCGTCCGGCTACGGCCGGTTCCAGAGTATTGCTTTTCTCCCGTGTGTCGATAGTATTCTTTTGGCTTTCTTAGGAACACAATAACCAGCTTTCCCGCATTGACGGCTCCAACAATTTCAGAGCGCCAGTGATCAAGTCGCTGCTTCGCAATGAAAGACGCGTGCTCGGTTAGAAGCGCTCGCCCATTATAACTTTCTACGCTCTGCGGGCTTCCCAAGGTCGGCTCATACAGAACAATGTCGGCATCCAACAATGTGGTATCCGAGTTAAAGTCAACATACTGAAATTCATTTCCGGGAAGATCAAATCCGACAGTATAGATTTTGTTTTTCGCCATAGTTGTTATTTCAAACGATACATTCCCGATCGAGCACTGGTGACCCGTGGAGTGCGAGAAAAGTTGCAGTGGTACGTCTTTGCTTGAAAGATATCCCTCTGCTTGCTTGAGGTCAACTTTGCTTTCACCAGCCGCCAGTCATGTTTAGTCGTTTTGGCCAAGAGAAGGACTCAACAATGGGCGAGCGATTAATTTCCCCGAATGACCGTTTGACTCCGAGAGGGGACTCCGCGCCGCAGCGACGTTTGATGACCGAATTGGGTCGGATAGCGCCCGCCGGAAAAGGCGCACACTCAATCTCTCTTCGCTTGAAAGGAGATTGTCATGGAATCCGAGAATGTCGTCGTTCGTCACCGTGTGCCATGGAACAAGGGCAAGCTTACCGGGCAGAAGCCGCCGTTAAAGCTCCGAGAAATCTGGGCGATTCGGACGCGACTTCAAATAGCGTCGAACCTTCGTGAGCTCGCGATGTTTAATCTCGCAATTGATAGCAAGCTCCGAGCGTGCGATCTTACGCGGTTGCTGGTCCAAGATGTCCGCCACGGAAGCCACGTGGCGTCCAGAGCGACAATCATGCAGCAGAAGACCCAGCGGCCGGTGCAATTCGAGATCACGGAACAGACCCGTGAGAGCCTCGAAGCTTGGATCGAAGCGCGAGGACTGAAGGCGGCGGATTTTCTGTTCCCGAGCCGGTCGCACACGTCACCGCATCTGTCGACGCGGCAATATGCCCGGCTGGTACATCGTTGGATTGCATCGATTGGCCTTGACGATACTGCATACGGAACCCATACGATGCGACGCACAAAAGCTTCGCTGATCTACCGGCGGACGAAGAACCTTCGGGCGGTGCAGTTGCTGCTCGGACACACGAAGCTGGAAAGCACGGTTCGCTATCTCGGCATCGAGGTCGACGATGCCCTTGAGATGGCGGAGCAGACGGAGGTTTGATGGCATCGCGGCCGGCGAGCGGTCGCTTGCCGGCCAGGAAGAGACACTCGACCCAAGCACGAGGATAGTTGACAATGCCTCGCGCATGACGACCGAATCACCAATCCAGGACGCACGGAAATGAGACACTCCCTCGGATATCTGCATGAGGTTTGGCTATGTCCCGACGGGCACGGACAATCGCTTCCTGCATGCATTCCATATGGACCAGATGGCGACGCCGCTCGTGCGCTTAATGAGTCTGGAAGTGAATGGGTCTGGACATTCTGGACGAGTTCACATGCAGAGACTATGGCCGTCTACTATGAATTTGTAGGCTACGGAGAATATAGCGTCCAGGACGATCTCGATCGACAATCCTATTCACCCGCTGCGTACGAGCGCCAGATGGCGTACTTGCTTGGAGACGGCTCGCCTGGGGTCTCAAGCTCGGAAGTCCGGCGCTAACCGCCAGTGAACAAATGGCGGATACGATGTTCCGCCTAGGAAGGCCAGAAATACTTCCACGACCTGATCAGCCATGAACCATTCATCTGAGCGCATCGGAATGTTGCCCGCTCGAAAGACCAGGACCGTGCCATCAGGGCGTACAGGCGAGGGTTTGTTATGGAAGGCTCTCCATCGTTGCGCGCCGAATTCAAAGCGCTCGATCATACAGCTGGCGCCACCGCCGGCCACTTGCACATAGTTGCCGGTGTCGTCAGTCAATGACGCATAAGATGACTTGCCGTAGCTTCGCAGCGACTTGAGCGCACGTGTGATCTGTGCGGGAGTCGGCACAGTGTTTACTGGTCTGCCCTCGATTTCGAGTTTCATCATCGATCTATCTTGATCCCTCTCAACCAGATGCGAATCATATCAACGCGGAAACCCAATAACGAATGACCGCTATCGGCGCATTCGAAGGACCGCTTCGGGTCGGACAACGGTCGCCGAGGACCCACTGAGTCGAATGGCGGCTCGGGGTCGGCAAGCGACGTCCACGATGCCTTTGTCGCCCGCACCGGGCGCCCGCTTCAAGCCTCCGGCGCCGCACCTTCGAGACCGGCCAGCAGCTTTCCCAACAGGTGCGACAACTGAGCCTGCTCCGCCTCCGACAGCGCGGACAGCAGCGCGCGCTGGTTGTCGATATGCGCGACGACCGCATCGTCGATCAGCGCGCGACCCGTATCCGTCAGTGCGACGAGCGTGCCGCGCCCGTCGGCCGGGTTCGGCCGCCGCTCGACCCAGCCGGCCTTCTGCAGACGGTCGATGCGTGCGGTCATGCCGCCCGACGACATCATCAGCGCGTCGTACAACGCGGTCGGCGTCAGCGCGAACGGCGCGCCGCTGCGCCGTAGCGTCGCGAGCACGTCGAATTCGCCCGGCTGCATCCCGTAGCGCGCAAACAGCGGATTGAGACGGTCGCGCGCGATCACGAGCGCGGCTTCCTGCAGCCGCCCCATCACGACCATCGACGACGCGTCCAGATCCGGACGCTCGGCGCGCCATTGCGCGAGCGCATGCGCGGCTCGATCCATTAACCCTCCTCGGCTCACCAGTTATCTTGACGTCGAGATAAATCGGCGTTTATCTTGATGTCGAGATACTTTACCTGAAAAACGCGCGGCGTCTCGACGGCAGCCGCGCACCGATATCGAGGGCCTCGTCGATGAATCGCTTCACTTCCCCGGGATGGCGGCTGGCCGTCATCGTGCTGGTCGGGCTGAACCTGCGTCCCGCGCTCGCCGCGGTCGGCCCGCTGCTCGACATGATCCAGCGCACGACCGGTATCGGCGACGGCGCGGCCAGCCTGCTGACGACGATTCCGATCCTGCTGATGGGGCTCGGCGCACTAGGCGCGCGGCGCCTGCAGCGCGTTACCGGCATCGCGGGCGGTGTCTGGCTCGGCGTCGCGCTGATCGGGCTGGCCTGCGCATCGCGCATCGGCGCGCGGCACGCGTGGCTGCTGCTCGCGAGCGCCTGCTGCGCGGGCGTCGGGATCGCGATGGTGCAGGCGCTGCTGCCCGGTTTCGTGAAGGCGCATTTCGCGACGCGCATCGGCGGCGCGATGGGCGTCTA
>NZ_JAAGPK010000093.1:0-34286 GCF_017104685.1 Burkholderia sp. Tr-20355
TGGCGCTGCAGGCCGAGGCGCTCGCGTCGTTGCAGCATGCGCTCGCCGGTGCGCGCGTCGAAATCGCGGCCGAACGCGGCGAACACGTCCGGCTCGAAGCCGGCGCCGACGCCGAGCTGCAGGCGGCCGTCGGCCAACGCGTCGAGCACGGCCGCATCTTCGGCGACGCGCAGCACCGATTCGAGCGGCAGCACGATCACGCCGGTGCCGAGCGCGATGCGCCGCGTGCGGCGTGCGGCGGCCGCCAGCAGCACGAGCGGCGACGGCAGGCGGCCCGTTTCGCTGCCGAAATGGTGCTGGGCGACCCACGCGCTGTCGAAGCCGAGCGCTTCCGCCGCGTCGATCAGCGCGAGCGTGTCGTGCAGCACGCGCGGCGACGGGTCGGGCGCGTACACGCGCGTGAGCACGCCAAGACGAAACGGGCGCGTCATGCGGCACCTCCGCCGACGGGGGCGACCGTATCGCCGCGCAGCGACGACGGGCGACGAAAGAAGGGAGGGCGTGGCAGCCCGAGCTGATCGCGCAGCGTCGGGCCTTCGTACTCGGTACGGAACAGCCCGCGGCGCTGCAGTTCGGGCACGACGAGGTCGACGAAATCGTCGAGGCCACCGGGCACCCATGCGAACGCGACGTTGAACCCGTCGGCGCCGTACGACCGGAACCATTCCTCGAAGCGATCGGCGATGGTCTTCGGCGTGCCGGTCACGACTCCCGCGCTGGCAAAGCGCTCGTATAGCTGGCGGATCGTCAGATTCTCGCGGCGCGCGAGATCGACGATCAGCTGCTGGCGGCTCTTGCTGCGATTGCTCGGCGGCAGCTCGGGCAGCGGGCCGTCGAGCGGATAGCCGGACAGGTCGAAATCGCCTGCGTTGTCGGCGAGCAGCCGCAGCCCGAGCACCGGGTCGATCAAGTCCTGCAGCGCGCGCAGCTTGTCGCGCGCGTCGGCCTCGGTCGCGCCGACGATCGGCATCACGCCAGGCAGGATCTTCAGGTGCTCGGGGCGGCGGCCGTAATGCACGAGGCGGCCCTTGACGTCCGCATAGAACGCCTGCGCGTCGTCGAGCCGGTGCTGCGCGGTGAAGATCACTTCCGCGCAGCGCGCCGCGAGCTCGCGGCCCGCGTCCGACGAGCCGGCCTGCACGAGCACCGGATGCCCCTGCGGCGCGCGTGCGACGTTCAGCGGGCCGCGCACGCTGAAGTGCGGCCCGTGATGATCGAGCACGTGCAGCTTGCGATGATCGAAATGGAGGCCGGCCGCCTTGTCCTCGATGAATGCATCGTCTTCCCAGCTGTCCCAGAGCCCGGCCACGACGCGCTGGAATTCGTCGGCGCGCGCGTAGCGGTCGGCGTGCGCGAGGTGCGGCGCCGCGCCGAAGTTCGCCGCTTCGTCGGGCACCACCGACGTGACGAGATTCCACCCGGCGCGCCCGCCGCTCAGGTGGTCGAGCGACGCGAACTTGCGGGCGATGTGGTAGGGCGCGTTGTAGGTCGTCGTCGCCGTTGCGATCAGGCCGATGTGGTGCGTGACCGCCGCCAGTGCGGCGAGCAGCGTGAGCGGTTCGAAGGTGTCGGCGCGCGCGCTGCGGCGGAGCGAGTCGATGTGGCTGCCCTGCGTGGCGACCACGTCCGCGACGAACAGCGCATCGAGCTTGCCGCGCTCGGCTGTCTGCGCCATTCGGCGGAAATGGGCGAAGTCGCGGTTGCCGTTGGGCTGCGCGAGCGGATGGCGCCAGCCGACGACGTGGCTGCCGCCGCCGTTCAGCATCGCGTTGAGTTTGAGGGTGTCGGTGCGGTGCGTCATCCGTCGGCTCCTCAATACGTGTAGGTCACGCGCACGCCGACGGTGCGCGGCTGGCCCGCGGCGGCGACGTTGGTGCCGGGCAGGAAGAAGTTCTTCGTCAGGTCGTACTGGCGGTTGAACAGGTTGCGCGCCCACAGTGCGACGTCCCAGTGCCGGTCGGGCGACGTGACGGTCAGGCTCGCGTTGACGAGCCAGTAGCTGTCGACCGTGTAGTTCGGGCCGAGCAGGAGCAATTGCGAATACGCGTCGCGGTAGCTGTAGTTGGTCTCCGCACGCAGTCGGTAGCCGCCGGCGAGCCAGCTGTAGGCGACCTGCCCGCCATAGCTCAGGCGCGGGAAGCTGAGCGCGGTGCCGTTGTAGTCGGTGAACACGTTATGGCCGCTGGCCGCCGACGCCTGCGTGTTGTACGTGACGAACGGCGACGTGTACTTGCCGCTCTTGTAGCCGACGTACTGCGAGATTTCCAGCCCGCGCACCGGCTGCCATTTCAGATCGGTCTCGAAGCCGTCGATGCGCGATTTCGGCGCGTTGACGAACGTGCCGATCAGCGATTGCGAGTTCGGATCGAAGGTGGCCGACAACACCTGCTGGTCGTGATAGTCGTAATGGAACGCCGACGCGTTCCAGCGCAGCGAGCGCGTGAGGTCGGCCTTGAAACCTACTTCGTATGCGGTCAGCGATTCCGGCTTGAACGGTGCGAGCGCGTTCGAATTGCCGGTGTTGTGCGCGGTGAAGCCGCCCGACTTGTAGCCGCGGCTGACGGTCGTGTAAAGCATCGTCGCCGGGGCCAGGTCGAACTCGAGGCCGACCTTGCCGGACGTGCCGTTCGACGTCAGCGACTGGTTCGCGTCGCCGCCCTGGAAGCCCGCGAACGGCACGAACGACGGCGTCAGCATGCCGGACGCGAAGCCGCGCAATTCGCGCTTCTCGTGTTCCTGGCGCACACCGACGATGCCCCGCAGGCGTTTCGTGATGTCGTAGGTCGCCTGGCCGTAGACGCCGAGCGTATCGACCGACTGCCGGTAGCGCGTGAGCGCGATGAAGCCGAGCCGGTCGCTGAAGTCGGAATAGAACTTCTCGTCGAGATCGTCGTGCGAGTAGAACAGGCCGGTGACCCAGCGCAGCCGCGTGTCGCCGCGCGACGACGCGCGCAGCTCCTGCGTGACTTCGTTGACGGTGTCGTCGAAGTATTCGTCGGAGTCGTGGTACTGCGTCGCGTCCCAGTCCGAATACTCGCGGCGGTGCAGGTAGTTGTATGCGGTGATGCTCTTCAGCTCGACCGGGCCGAGGTTCCACGTCGCGGTCAGGTCGACGCCGCCGTTCACGTTGTTGCGCCCCGGCTTCGCGTCGGTCGACAGGCCCGTCACGCGCGAAAACGCGGGACTCACGCCCCAACCCGTCTTCGTGTGATCGGCATCGGCAGGGATCACCTCGCCGGTCTTGGCCGACGTGTACGGCGTAAACAGGTAGAGCCCCGTGTTGTCCGACTTGTCGAAGCCGCCGTGCGCGCCGAAGTGCAACTTGAAATCGCGCGCGACGTCCCAGTCGAGCTGCGCGCGCGCGGCGGCGCTGTCGTGGTTGCCGAGCGTCTGGTTGGTCGCGCGATTGTTCTGCCACGCGCCGAAATCCTGCGTCGTGAACGCGAAACGGCCGCGCACGCGGTCGCTCAGCGGCCCGGACACGTAGCCTTCGGTCGTCAGCAGGTTGTGCGTGCCGTATTCGACGCTCCCGCCGGCTTCGAAATCGCGGGTCGGCTGGTTCGTGATGAAGTTCACCGTGCCGCCCGTCGTGTTGCGGCCGTACAGCGTGCCCTGCGGGCCGCGCAGCACTTCGACGCGCGCGATGTCGAACAGTTGCCCCTGGGTCTGGATCGGCAGCGCGTACGCGACGTCGTCGACGTTGATGCCGACCGTCGACGCGTTGTTCGACGTGTAGTCGTTGAAGCCGACGCCGCGAATCCGGAACTGCGGCTGGCCGCCGCCGAACGCGGGTTCGACTTCGACGCTCGCGGTCGCGTGCTGCAGGTCGTTGACGGTTTCGACGTTCAGTGTCTTCAGGTCGCTGCCCGACAGCACCGACATCGACGTGCCGACGCGCTGCGCCGATTGCCGCCGCCGCTGCGCGGTGACGATCACGTCTTTCAGCTGGGCCTCGGCGACCGGCGCACCGCCGGTCGCGCGCGTCGCGCCGGTTGCCGCCGCCGGGTCGGTCGATGCGGCCGGTGCAGCCGACGCGGCCGGTGTGATCGGTGCAGCCCCGGCCGCCGATGCAGCGACCGGCGTATCGGTCACGGCTGGTTGCTGCTGCGCGTGCAGCGCCGGCGATGCGGCCAGCAGTGCCGACGCGCCGAGGGAGGCGCTCAACATTCTGTATTTCATCCGTAGATCCCCAAATCGAAGCGTTGTTGTGCGTGTGGTCCGGCGCGGTGCCGTGCATCGGATCGATGCCGCCACGGCTCGGCAGTGCGTGAGCGGGCTTTGCAACAGACGTGCCAAGGGGCGGCCGGGCACGACCCGTAAAGGCTCGACGCCGAATGCACCGGCCGGACGACGCAGCGCGCGCGCCTGCGTTCCAGTCGTTTTGCTGGATTTCCAGCAGCGCCGCCGCGCCGCGCGCCGCGTGCTGCATTTGCGGCATCTCGCTGGAAATCCAGCGCGCCGCGTGCCGTGCGAAGGCCGCACAGGCCGACAGGGCGGCATTGGCATGGCGCTTGCTGTCGACGGAAGCCATGCTTCTGTCCACGAGGATCTTCATGAACGCTTTCACGTCCGCCGACACGCCGGCCCGCGCGTCGTCCCCGCTGTCCTCCCGTCCACCCGCGAGCCGCATCGCCGACGACGCGCACGCGCTCGAAACCGCGCGCCGGCTCGCCGACGAGCTGGCGCGCGACGCGGCGTTGCGCGACCGCGAGCGGCGCCTGCCGTTCGCGGAGCTCGACCTCTTCTCCGGCAGCGGGCTGTGGGGTATCACGGTGCCGCGCGCGTTCGGCGGCGCGGAGGTGTCGCTCGCGACGCTCGGCGAAGTCGTGCGGACCATCGCGCAGGCGGATCCATCGATCGGTCAGTTGCCGAAGAATCACTTCCACGCGCTCGACGTGATCCGGCTCACGGGCGACGAGGCGCAGCGCCGCAAGTTCTTCGGCCTCGTGCTCGACGGCGCGCGGATCGGCCATGCGGCGTCCGAACGCGGGACCAAGAACGCGCTCGAGATCGGCACGCGGCTGTCGCGGCGCGGTGGGCGGCTCGTGCTCGACGGCCAGAAGTTCTATTCGACCGGTGCGCTGTTCGCCGACTGGATCGCGGTGCTCGCGCTCGACGACGACGGCCGCTACGTGCAGGCACTGGTCGAGCGTGACCGGCCGGGGCTCGACATCGTCGACGACTGGAGCGGCTTCGGGCAGCGCACGACGGCGAGCGGCACGCTGACGTTGTCGGGCGTGGAGGTCGACGAACAGGACGTGGTCTCGATCCAGGCGGCGTTCGAGCGGCCGACGCTCGCGGGCCCCGTGTCGCAGTACCTGCACGCCAACATAGACGTCGGCATCGCGCGCGCGGCGCTGGCCGACACGCTGGAGTTCGTGCGGACGCGCAGCCGGCCGTGGGCCGACAGCGGGATCGCGCGCGCGTCCGACGATCCGTACGTGATCCGCGACGTCGCGGACGTGCAGGTGCGCCTGCTTGCGACCGAGGCGCTGCTCGACCGTGCGGCCGCGGCGCTCGACGCATTGCCGGCCGAACTCGACGACGCGCAGGTCGCGCACGCCTCGGTGCAGGTCGCGGCCGCGAAAGTGCTGAGCACCGAGCTCGCGATCCTCGCGACCAACAAGCTGTTCGAACTGTCGGGCACGCGCTCGGTGCTGAGCGAATACAACCTCGACCGTCACTGGCGCAATGCGCGCACCCACACGCTGCACGATCCGGTGCGCTGGAAATACCACGCGATCGGCAATTACGTGCTCAACCACGTGAACCCGCCGCGCCACGGCTACCTGTGATGACCGACACGCTCCAGACTCCCTCGCCGTTCGCGCCGAAGGACCCGGCGCGGCGCCGCTATGCGCTCGCCGCCGCGTGGGCCGCGGCCGGGCTCGGCGGCGCGGCCCGCGTGTTCGCGGCGGACGCCGCCGCGGTAGCGCCGGTGCGCGGCGGCACGCTGTCGCTGTTCGCGCAGCCGGAACCGCCGTCGCTCGTCAACGCGCTGACGCCGCACGTCGCGTCGCAATACGTCGGCGGCAAGATCTTCCAGGGTCTGCTCGGCTTCGACCCGCAACTGCGCGCGGTGCCGGTGCTCGCGCGCAGTTGGCGTACGTCGGCGGACGCGCTGACGTACACGTTCGACCTGCAGCCGGGCGTGCGCTGGCACGACGGGCAGCCGTTCGGCGCGCGGGACGTGGTCGTCACGCTGAAGGAAATCGCGCCGCAGGCGCTGCCGCGCACGAAGGTGACGTTCGACAAGTACGTCGCGTCGATCGACGCGAGCGGCCCGCTGCAGGTGACGATCCGCCTGAAGAAGCCGTACGCGGGACTGATCAATCTGCTCGGCAGCGGGCTCCTGCCGATCCTGCCGGCCCATCTGTACCAGGGCAAGGATCCGCGCGGCAATCCCGCGAACCAGCATCCGGTCGGCACCGGGCCGTTCGTGTTCCGCGAATGGAAGCGCGGCGCATACATCCGTGTCGCGCGCAACCCGGATTACTGGAAGAAGGGGCTGCCGTATCTCGACGGAATCGTGTTCAACGTCGTGCCCGACGCGGCCGCGCGCTCGATCGCGTTCGAACGCGGGCAGATCCATGCGCTGCGCGCGGGTGACGTCGACTACGCGGACATCGCGCGGCTCGCGAAGCTGCCGGGCGTCGCGATCACGACGCAGGGCTGGGAGCTGTTCACCGGGATGGCCTTTCTCGAACTGAACCAGCGCAAGCCGCCGTTCGACAACGTGCTCGTGCGCCAGGCGGTGCTGCACGCGCTCGATCGCCAGTTCATCGTCGACCGGATCTTCTTCGGCTACGGGAAGGTCGCGAACGGCCCGTTCGTGTCGTCGTCGCCGTTCTACGATCCGAACGTGCCGCGCTTCGCGTACGACCCGGAGCGGGCGCGCGCGCTGATCCGGCAGTCGGGCATCGACGTCGGCAAGTTCCCGCTCGTGCTGCTCAACGGCGAGAAGGGCGGCGCGTGGGAGCGGGTGGCCGAATACACGCAGCAGGCGCTCGGCCAGGCCGGTTTCCGGCTGCGCGTGCAGACGACCGACGCGGCCGGCTGGTATGCGCGCGTCGCGAACTGGGATTTCGACCTGAGCTACAACTTCCTGTTCCAGAACGCGGACCCGGATTTCGGCGTCGCGCCGCTGTACCGGATCGACGGCATCTCGAAGGGCTCGCCGTTCGGCAACGTCGAGGGTTACCGCAATCCGCAGGCCGACGCGCTGTGGGACGCGGCCGCGCTGGATACCGATCCGGCCGCGCGCCGCGCGCGCTACGCGCAGCTTCAGACCACGCTCGCGAACGACGCGGCGATCGCGAACATCTTCGAGATGGTGAACCCGACGGTGTACCGGCGCAACGTCCACAACCTGCTGCGCACGGCCACCAGCGTGAACGACAGTCTCGAGGACACGTGGATCGGATGACGCGATGAACACGGCGCTGCGTTTGACGTCGACGGTGCTCCGGGGCCTTGCGGTCGTGCTGGGCGTGCTGGTCGTGAACTTCTTCCTGGTGCGGCTCGCGCCGGGCGATCCCGCGCTGATGCTTGCCGGCGACGCGGGCTCGGGCGATGCCGCGTACGTCGAACGGCTGCGCGCGCAGCTCGGATTGAGCCGGCCGCTCGTCGAGCAGTTCGGGTTGTATCTGCGCGATCTCGCGCACGTCGATTTCGGCTTCTCGTACCGCAACCAGCTGCCGGTGCTGCAGCTCGTCGTCGAGCGCCTGCCCGCGACGCTGCTGCTGATGGCGGCCGCGTTCGTCCTATCGGTCGTCGCGGGCGTGACGGCGGGTGCGATCGCCGCGTATGGCGAGTCGCGAGGCGGTCCATGGGCGCGTCGCATCGCGCGCACGATCGGCGCGCTGGCGGTGATCGTCTATGCGACGCCGCTGTTCTGGCTGTCGCTGATGAGCGTGATCGCGTTCTCGGTGGTGCTCGGCTGGCTACCGTCGTTCGGGATGGAAAGCGTCGGCGCCGGCTATACGGGTTGGCGCCACGCGCTCGACGTCGCCGCGCACCTGGTGCTGCCGGCCACGACACTCGGGCTCGTGTACGGCGCGATCTACGTGCAGCTCACGCGCGCCGCGATGCTCGAGGTGATCGAACGCGAATTCGTGCGTACTGCGCGCGCGAAGGGCGCATCCGAGCCGCGCGTGATGATCCGCCACGTGCTGCGCAATGCGCTGTTGCCGGTCGTCACGCTCGGCGGGCTGCAACTCGGGCAGCTCGCGGGCGGCGCGCTCGTGACCGAGATCGTATTCGCGTGGCCCGGCCTCGGTGGACTGATGTACGACGCGCTGCTGCAGCGCGACTATCCGGTGCTGCTCGGGCTGCTCGCCGTGGTCGCGGCGCTCGTGGTGCTGTTCAATGCATTGACCGACCTGCTGTACGGGATCGTCGACCCGCGCATCGATCGGCGGGGGGCGCGATGACGAGCGGCATCCTGCGCCGTTTCGTGCGCGCGCGCGGTGCGGCGGCCGGCGTGCTGTTTCTTGCCGTCGTCACGCTTGTCGCGCTGAGCGCGCCGCTGTGGCTGCCGTCGCCGTGGAGCATGGCGGGCGAGCCGTTGCTGCGGCCGCTGCAGGCCGGCCATCCGCTCGGCACCGACATGCTCGGGCGCGACGTGCTGGTCGCGCTGCTATGGAGTGCGCGCGTGTCGCTGTTCATCGGACTCGCGGCGACCGTCGCGACCTTTGCGCTCGGCGTGTCGATCGGTGCGCTCGCGGGCTGGTGCGGCGGCTGGGTCGACCGGGCACTGATGGCAGTCACGACGCTGTTCCAGACCGTGCCGCAATTCGCGGTCGCGGTCACGATCGCGGCCGTGCTCGGTGCGTCGCTCGAATCGACGATCGTGGCGATCGCCGCCGTGTCGTGGCCGGCGATCGCACGGCTCGTGCGCGGCGAATTCATCGGGCTCGCGCAACGGGAGTTCGTGCTCGCGGCGCGGCTTGCCGGCGAGTCGCCGGCTGCGCTCGTGCGGTGCCAGATCCTGCCGCACGTCTGGCCGCCGCTCGCGGTGCTGGCCGCGCTGATGGTCGCGACCGCGATCCTCACCGAATCGGCGCTGTCGTTTCTCGGACTCGGCGATCCGTCGCAGATGAGCTGGGGCTTCATGATCGGCGCGGCGCGCAACGTGGTGCGCGACGCGTGGTGGCTGAGCATCTGGCCGGGGCTCGCGATCGTCGCGACCGCGCTTGCGATCAACCGGGTCGGCGAGGGGTTGCGCCATGCGTCGGCGGTTGCGGAGCAGGGGCGATGAGCGGCGCACCGCTGTTGTCGATCGAGCGGCTCACGCTCGCGTTGCCGCCCGGCGCCGAACGCCGCGACGCGGTGCGCGACGTGTCGCTGACGGTCGAGCCCGGCGAGGTGCTGTGCGTGGTCGGCGCGTCGGGATCGGGCAAGTCGCTGCTCGCGGCCGCGATCGCCGGCCTGTTGCCGCGCGGCGTGCGGCAACAGGCCGGGCGGATCGTGCTGCGGGGCCGGGACCTCGCGCAGTGCGGCGATGCCGAACGGCGCGCGGCGCGCGGCCGCGACGTGTCGATGGTCTTCCAGGAACCGCTCGCGGCGCTGAATCCGCTGATGACGGTCGGCGCGCAGGTCGACGAGGTGCTGCGCGTCCATCGCGTGCTGAGCGGCCGCGGCGACGGTGCGGCGCGCGCCGCGCGCGTGACGGCGCTGTTGCGCGACGTCGGCCTGCCGGAACCCGAGCGGCTGCGGCATGCGTATCCCGATGCGCTGTCGGGCGGCCAGCGCCAGCGTGTGCTGATCGCGATGGCGCTCGCGCTCGAACCGGCGCTGCTGATCGCCGACGAACCGACCACCGCGCTCGACGTCACCACGCAGGCGCGCATTCTGGCGCTGATCGAGCAGGCGGCGCGCACGCGGCGAACCGGCGTGCTGCTGATCACGCACGACTTCGGCGTGGTCGCGCGCATCGCCGATCGCGTCGTGGTGCTGCGCGACGGCGAGCCGGTCGAGAGCGGTCGCGCGGCCGACGTGCTGCGCGCGCCGCGCCATCCCTACACGCGCGCGCTGCTCGATGCGGTGCCGCACGGGCGCGTCGAGCAGCGCACCGTCATTCGCAGCGGCGTGCCGCTGCTGGACGTGCACGGCTTGCGCAAGCGCTATGCGCCGCGCCGCGCGTTGCCGTTCCTGCCGGCGCGAGGGCGACGCGGCGTCGATGCGCTGATCGACGTCGGCTTCACGCTGCATGCCGGCGAGACGCTCGGCATCGTCGGCGAATCGGGTTCGGGGAAGTCGACGCTCGCGCGGGCGCTGGTGCGGCTCGCGCGAGTGGATGCGGGGCGCATCGTGCTGCGCGGCGAGCACGATCTCGCGCGTCTGGCGGACCACGCATTGCGGCCGCTGCGCCGCGACATCCAGATGGTGTTCCAGGACCCGTATGCGTCGCTGAATACGCGTCAGACGATCGCGCAGATCGTCGCGACCGGCCTGCTTGCGCACGGTGTCGGCCGTGGTGCGGCGTATCGGCGGGCGGCCGAACTGCTCGCGCAGGTCGGTTTGCCGCCGGATGCGCTCGACCGGTATCCGCACGAATTTTCCGGCGGGCAGCGACAACGGATCAGCCTTGCGCGTGCGCTGGCGCTCGACCCGTCGATCCTCGTGGCCGACGAGATGGTCTCGGGGCTCGACGTGTCGGTGCAGGCGCAGGTGCTCGAACTGCTCGCGTCGGTGCAGCGGCGCCGCGCGATGGCGATCGTGTTCGTCACGCACGACCTGCGCGTCGCCGCGCAGACCTGCGACCGAATCGCGGTGATGCAGGCGGGGCGGGTGGTCGAGCTGGGCGACACCGCGCAAGTATTCGGCGCTGCGCGCCACCCGTACACGCGCGCGTTGCTCGACGCGATGCCGGTATTGCCGGAGCGCGTGGTCGCGATCGGCACGGCGGAGCCCGCCATGCGTGCTCGTCGCATCAACGAGGAACAATCATGACCTCCGATTCGAACTTCGCGGCCGATGCTTCAGCCGTCGTGGCCGGCGTGCCGGTCGAGGTGCGCGCCGGGCGCACGCTGAGTGTCGCGCATCACGCCGCGCCGCGCGGCTCGCCGCATGCGGGGACGGTGCTGTTCTTCGCACACGGTGGCGGCGGCAACAAGAATCAGTGGCGGGCCCAGTGGCGCACGTTCGCCGACGCGGGCTACGCGCTCGTCGCATGGGATTTCCTTGGCCATGGCGATAGCCCTCGGCCATCCGCGCGAAGCGGCGCTTACCACGGCGACGAAACGCTTCGCGACTATCTCGCGCTGTTCGACCGCTACAAGGGCACGCACAACGTGCTGGTCGCGCATTCGCTCGGTACCGGCAGCACGCTCGCGCTGCTCGAGCGGCTTGCGGCGCTCGGGCGGCTGCACGAAGCAAGCGGCGCGCTGCTGCTCGGCACGCAGCTCGCGCGCCCGGTGACACGGCCGCCGGCATTGCCGGGCTGGCTGCTCGAATGGATCAAGCCGATATTCGCGCGGCGGTTCCGGCGGCTCGCGTGGCATCCGCGGGCCGATCCGGCGCTCGTCGCGTACGAGTCGCGCGTGGCGCGCCGCAACCGGATGACGACGTTCCAGGCCGTGCTGCGCGCGGCGCCGTGGCCCGATGCGCAGCGGCTGGCGGCGCTCGACCTGCCGGTCGCGGTGCTGGCCGGCGATGCCGACGGGCTGACGCCGCCGGCCGGCGGGCGTGCGCTGGCCGATGCGTTGCCGAATGCGACGTTCGACGTGCTTTCGGCCTGTGGGCATCAATTGATGCTCGAGCGGCCCGATGGGGTCGGCGCGGCATTGCGTGCGCTGCTCGAACGCGCGGTTCAGCCGGCGCCGTCGGCGTGGGTGCCGGCGGATGGACCATGACAGACCGGGCCTCGATGCGGGCAACGGTTCGTGAGGAGACGTTTGATGTCTGAAGTCGAAGCTTCGTTGGATCGGCAGGACCGGTTCGTCTATGTGTCGGCCCGAGACCCGCTCACGCGGCCGTTGTTCGACGAGCTGGCATACGAATACAGCAGCCGTTACGCCGCTTACATTTCCGAGGAAGAACTCGAAAAGGAGCTCGTGCGCTACCCGGTCGAGGCGTTCGCGCCGCCCCAGGGCGCGTTTGTGCTGCTGTTGCGCGCGGGTCGGGCCATCGCGGGCGGTGCCTTCATGCGCCATCACACCCCGGCCACGGCCGAGTTCAAGCGGATCTGGGTCAGTCGCGCGCATCGCCGGCAGGGGCTGGCCCGGCGTGTGCTGGCCGAGCTCGAGGCGCAGGCTGCGCGGCAAGGCTACACGCGCGTGCATCTGGGAACCGGGCCGCGACAACCCGAAGCGGTCGGCCTTTACCGATCCTCCGGCTACACGCTGCTGTCGTCGCACGATTTCGGCGAGGATGCGCCTCCCGGCGTGTTGTTCGAGAAATATCTGTTGCCGGTTCAGCTGGCGCACGCGAGCAGCCCGGATTGAATCGATGACACGCGACGAGCCGCACGCGTCCGTGCACGCCGAGCCGGCAGATACCGTAGCTCAGGTGCGACCGTCCGGCCGGTTCGGCTGGCCGTCTCGCCGACGCCATGCAAGCGGTGCGTCGCGCGATGCGCGTGTCCGCGCGGACATCGTGCTGGGCATTTGCGTCGCGATGGGCTTCACCACGCTGCTTGATCAGGCGATCTTCACGCTCGCGGTGCCGGCGCTCAGAAGCGGCTTGCGTGCGTCCACAGCCGAAATACAGCTGATCACGTCGGTCTATTCGATCGCGTTCGGCATCGCGCTCGTCCCCGCCGGCCGGCTCGGCGACGCGATCGGGCGCCGCCGGTTGTTTCTGGTCGGGCTCGCGATGTTTACCGGTTTCAGCGCACTCGGCGGGGTGGCGGACGATGCGCGCACGGTGATCGCGGCACGTGTGCTGCAAGGCCTTGGCGCGGGAATGATCAATACGCAGATATTCGGCTTGATCCAGGATTTGTTCCCCGGTGCGGCCCAAGCCAGGGCACTCGGACGATACGCGATGGCCGGCGGATTGTCGGGCCTCGTCGGACCGATTCTCGGCGGCCTCGTGCTCGCATCGGTTCCGTCGGACATCGGCTGGCGGCTGCTGTTCCTCGTCAACGCGCCGTTCGGAGTGGCCGTGTTCTGTCTGGCGTTTCGGTATTTGCCGCGCCAGCGGCTGTCGGATCGGCGGTTTTCGATCGACCTGATCGGGTTGATTCTTCTGTCCGCGATCACGCTCGCGCTCATGCTCGCCACGTTGATCGGGCGTGCCGCCATGCCGTCGCGGCGCGTGTGCCTCGCGGTCGCGCTGGCCGGGCTGCCGTTGTTTCTCGCGTGGGAGGCGGCGTATCAGCGTGGCGGCGGCACGCCGATTCTGTCGCGCGGTCTGCTCGGTTCCAGCGGCTATGTCCTCGGTACGATCGTCGCGATGTGCCAGTTTGCAGCGAGCGTCACACTTGGGATGGTCAGTGCGTTGTTCTTTCTCGATGGTTTGCATCTCGATCCGCTGCTGTATGCCGCGCTGTCGATTCCCGCGGCGCTTGCATCGACTGCATCGGCGATGTGGAGCTGGCGTTTCGTCCGGCGCTTCGGCCGTGGCGGGACGGTGTTCGCGATAGCCTGTCATGCGCTTGCGGTCGCCGCGCAAGGTGGGGCGGCCGAATACTTCGAGGTTCGCTGGGTCGTGCTCACGTATCCCGCGATCGTGTTGCTGCAGGGCGTCGCCGGCGGCCTGATTCATGCGCCGAATCAGGCGATGACGCTCGCGGAAATCGGCCAGGATGAAGGGCGTGGGCTGGCCGCGGGGTTTCTGCAGTTGTCGCAGCGGCTGGCGTGTTCGATCGGCATGTCGTGGGGAACGGGAGTGTTCCTGATGCAGGCATCGTCTTCATCGGATTTGGCGGCATACCGCGATGCGTTCGTCGAAGTGTTGATGCCGATATTGCTGCTGGTCGCCGGTGCGTTCGCGGCGGCATGCGCGGACTGGGCCAGCAGGCGAGAGCAGCATCCGGCGGCGTGAGCGGCAGGGCGAATGGCATTTTCGATGCATTTATATCTTTACGATATGTAATCCTGATTATGTGTATCTGTGTGCATAACGATTTCAAAAATGCTTGGTTTGCACGCGAATGGTTAACGCGCACTATTGGGCCACGCGACACGGGAAATTAACCGTGTCGAACAAATCGATTCAATCCGGAAAAATCAGAGGCAGATGGCTTGAAGCATCTGGCGTATCAGTGACAGACGAAGTATTCGACACATCCCCGCTTGACCCGCTTGCGCTGCCCATGTTCGCCGAGTTGTCGGTCGAGTATGCCACGCGCTATCAGGACTTTCGCGCCGTGCCCGCGGCAGTCGTGCGCGATGAACTCCTGACGTATCCGGCCGCCCTGTTTGCGCCGCCCGACGGAGCCTTCGTGCTGATTCGCCGAGGTGGCGAAGTCGTGGGCGGCGGCGCATTCCAGCGCTACGACGATACGACTGCCGAGCTCAAGCGCATCTGGGCGCATTCCGGCGTGCGTCGCCAGGGCGTTGCACGTCGCGTGGTGGCCGAGCTCGAATCCCGTGCGCTGCAGCAGGGATACCGGCGTGCTTATCTGACGACCGGATTTCGTCAACCGGAGGCATCGGCGCTTTATGCCGGTATCGGCTACACACCACTGTACGATCCGGCGATCGCGCTGGAAGTGCATTGGCGACTGCCTTTTGCGAAGGATCTGCTCGAACCGGGTCGTACCGATCGCTTGCAGGATTTGAAGCCGGACAGGCCGTTGGGTCGGCCGTTCGGCGCATGACGGATGAATACTTCCAAGGGATATCGAAAAATGAATCGTCGTCGCGGAATCGGTCTCGCATTGTCCGGTGCGTTTGCCCTCTGGGCCCTCGGCGTGGCTGGCATCGCACAGTCGGCGCCATCGTTGAATCTGAGTCCGGATCAGCATGATCGCCCGCGCGTCACGCCGGATCCGGCGGCCATCAAGCTGATTCCGGAGAACTTCCGCTTCGTCGAGAAGGGTGTGCTGACCGTCGGGATTTCGGTGGGCGTTCCGCCGATCAGTGTGTATGCAACGGATGCGAAAACGATCGTCGGGGCCGATCCGGATCTCGCGCAACTGGTGGCGGACGAACTCGGCCTGAAGCTCAAGCTCGTGCCGCTCGCATGGGCGGACTGGCCGCTTGCCGTCGCGTCGGGCAAGGTCGACGCGGTGCTGTCGAACGTGACCGTGACCGAAGCGCGCAAGCAGAAGTTCGACTTCTCGACCTATCGCCGCGACGTGCTGGGTTTCTATGTCGAGCAGAACAGCGCGATCAAGCAGATCCGCGAGCCGAAGGATATCGCCGGATTGCGAATCATCGGCGACTCCGGCACCAATCAGGAAAAAATCCTGCTGGCATGGGACAAGGAAAATGTCGCACGCGGATTGAAGCCGATTCACGTGCTGTATTACGACGACCCGTCCGTACGCGCGCTGGCGCTGGCATCGGGACGTGCCGACGCGATTTTCAGTGTCAACGCGGTGTTGGCTTACCAGGTGAGTCAGGGCGTGAAGATCAGGCAGGTCGGCACGGTAAGCGGTGGATGGCCTCACACCGCCGAGGTGGCTGTCACGACCCGCAAGGACGGCGGGCTTGCAGCGCCCGTCACCTATGCAATCAACGACCTGATTCAGAACGGTAAATATCGCCAGGTACTGAGCCGCTGGAATCTCGACAGCGAGTCGATCACGAAGGCCTCGACCAATCCCCCAGGACTTCCCGATCTCTGATCGGGTCTTGAGCGGCTGAAACAAGCTGTCGCCTGGAACGACATTTCATTAATCATACGGACTACTACTAAAAGGCATCGCATCGCGTGCCTTCAATCGGCAAAGAGCGGAGAAATCATGCGGCAAACACGGGGCGAAGGGGTTTCGCCGAAGACGCGCAGGACAGTGATATCGGTGGCGGTGGCGGCGGGTGTTTTCCATGGCGCGGCCTGGGCGCAGGAAGCGGGAGCGGTGGACGGCGCGGCGGTTGTCGCGGCGCCGTCCAGTGGACCTGCCGCACCGGCATCGTCGGCTTCGGCCACGCCGGACGGCAAGGTACAGGTTCAGGACCGCGTCGTGATCACGGGTTCGCGCACCGAGACACGAGCAAGCAAGAGCCTGACGCCGATCGACGTGATCGGCGGCGATCAGTTGCGTGCGACGGGGCAGACGAACCTGCGCGACGCGCTGGTGAAGCTGTCGCCGTCGATCACGAAGACCTCGTACTCGGGCGATACCGGCGTGCTGACCGACACGCTGTCGCTGCATGGCCTGACGCCCGACCACGTGCTCGTGCTGGTGAATGGCAAGCGCCGCCATACGACCGCGAACATCACGCTGGATCCAGGCCTGAATCAAGGCTCGACCGGCGTGGATATCGATACGATCCCGGTGGGCCTGATCGACCATATCGAAGTGCTGCGTGACGGCGCATCCGCGCAGTACGGTTCCGATGCGATCGCGGGCGTGATCAACATCATCCTGAAGCGCAACGTGCGCGGCGGTGAGCTCGCGACGACCAACGGACAGACGTACTCGGGCGACGGCTTCAAGACCAGCGAATCCGCCACGATCGGCCTGAATCTCGCCGACAAGGGATTCATCGATCTGAGCGCCGGATTCGACCGGCAGAACCATACGATCCGCACGGGGCCCGACGACTATTTCGGACGGTTTCCGCAGGGGCAGGGCTATTACAACCCGATCCTCGGCGACCCGGCCAGTTCGCGCGAAACGGTGGGCTTCAATGCCGGCTACTACCTCGGCGACGACGTCGAGCTCTACGGGTTCGGCACCTATGCGCACCGCAATGGCGAGGCGTACCAGAACTATCGTCCGCCGTCGGTCCTGCCGCAGGTCTACCCGAACGGGTTCGTGCCGGTCGAAACGATCAACGAGAACGATTACTCGGTGACGGCCGGCGTGAAGGGCAAGAACCTGTTCGGCTGGGCATGGGATCTGAGCACGACCTATGGCGGCGACTACAGCGTGTTCGGGATGCGCAATTCCGCCAACACGGGCTTGTACGCTGCCTCGGGCTATACGCCGTCCACCTTTCATCTGTCGACCGTCAGCAACACCCAGCTGACGAACAACCTCGACCTGTCGCGGGCGTTCAATGTCCCGCTGCTGCCCGCACCGCTGAATGTCGCCGTGGGTGTCGAACAGCGTCGCGAAACCTATACGATCCGCAATGGCGAACAGGCGTCGTGGATCGACGGCGGCTCGGCCGCGTTGCCGGGCCTGGCGCCGGTCAGCGCGAGCGATATCTCGCGCAACGTGATCGGCACGTACGTTGATCTGTCGACCTACCTGACACCGAAATGGCAGGTGAATCTGGCCGGCCGTTACGAGCACTACAACGACGTCGGCGACACGACCAACGGCAAGATTTCGACCCGCTACCAGTTCTCGCCGGCCATCGCGGTTCGCGGCAGCGTGAGTTCCGGCTTCCGCGCGCCGTCGCTGGCCCAGGAGTCCTACACCAGCGTGACCACGTCGCCGGCGTCCGTGGGCGGGATCCTGGCAACGACATCGCCCGGCGCGCGCCTGATCGGTGCGCAGGCGCTGAAACCCGAGCAGTCGACCAGCTACAACTTCGGGCTGGTGCTCAACCCCGTTCGCAACCTGCAGCTGACGATCGATGCGTACCAGATCAATATCCGCAACCGGATCGTGCTCGGCGGTACCGCGTCGGGCGCCGCGGCCATCGCCGCGCTCGAAGGGGCGGGCCTGAGCGTGCCGGGCTCGGTGCCGGCGTCGGCGGTCAGCGCAAGTTACTTCACCAACGGCGCCAACACGCGCACGCGCGGGATCGACCTCGCGGGTACGTATCACACCGGTTTCGGCCGCTACGGCCAGGTGGACTGGGATTTCGGCGTGAACTTGAATACGACGTCGGTCACGCACGTGGCGAACGGATCGAACGGGAAGCCGTCGCTGAACGGACAACAGATCGCGTCGCTGTCCACCACGACACCGAAGAACAAGATCATCGTCGGCGGCACCTGGCGTCTCGACAAGTGGGCGGTGACGTTGCATGAAACGCGCTACGGGAAGACTTCGGGCGAGGGGACGTACTTCGTCGGCCCGAACGCATTCTCGACCTCGCAATTCGTTCACTACGAGGAAGCCGCGCGGTATGTGACCGACCTGGAAGTGCGTTATGACGTGACCAAGCAGTTCCAGATCGCCGCGGGTGCGCAAAACCTGTTCGACGTTCGCCCGAGCAAGCTGCCCTTCGAGACGCAACTGGAAGGTATCCAGTACAGCGGCGGCAGCACGATCGGCGTCAACGGCGGATTTTATTATCTGCGCGCACGCTATCTGTTCTGATCGAACGACCATATCCATAGCAGAAATGACCGTAACGGAAACATGCTCCGTTATCCATAATGAATGACCTGTCCGGCACGTTCAGCTGTATCGGCACTTGCCGGACGCCGCCTGGTTCCGGCGGGTCAGCCGTTCTACAAGGTTGAGCTTCATGTCTTATTCCCTTTCGATTCTCGACAAAAGCCCGATTGCAGAAGGGGCGAGCGCACACGACGCACTGAGTTTCACGATCGCGCTCGCGAAGCGCGCCGAAGCGCTCGGCTACAAGCGCTACTGGATTGCGGAACACCACGGCGCGTCGGGGCTGGCGAGTTCGGCGCCTGAAATCGTCGTGTCGCATGTGCTCGCGCATACGTCCCGGATTCGTGTCGGGTCGGGCGGTGTGATGCTTCAGCATTACAGCCCTTACAAAGTCGCCGAATCGTTTCGCGTGCTGGCTTCCATCGCCCCCGGCCGTGTCGACCTCGGCGTGGGCAAGGCGCCCGGCGGGCTGCCGCTCGCCACGCGCGCATTGCAGTGGTTTCACGACAAGTCGAAGAAACCGGATTTCGCCGGACAACTCGCCGAGCTCGATGCATTTCTCGGCGACGGCGTCGCGCCGGATCATCCGCTCGCCGGTGCGATCGCGCTGCCCGCACCCGCGGAGCCGCCGCAGCGGATCCTGCTGGGCGGCAGCCCGGAAAGTGCCGAACTGGCCGCGCGGCATGGCTGGCAGTTCTGCTACGCAGGCCATTTCAACGGCGAGATTGCCAATATCGAGCGGTCGATCGACGTTTATCGCCGTGCGACGGGCCAGGTGCCGCTGCTCGCGCTGTTTGCGGTGGCCGCGCAATCGTCCGAGGACGCGAAACGGCAGGTCGGCGCGTTGAGGATCTTCAAGCTGCGTTTCGGGAGCGGGCAGAGCGTCAACCTGCCGAGCGCGGAGGCGGCGGCCGACTTCGCGCGCCAGATTGGCGTGACCGACTACCGGATCGACGAGCTGCATCCGCAGGTGCTGGCCGGTACGGCGCAAGAGGTGCATCGGGAACTGGATGCGCTGCATGAGCGTTTCGGCGTCGACGAGTTCGTGATCGACAACCCGGTGACGGACCCGGCGAAACGTCTTGCGTCGGTCGAAGCGCTGGCACGCGTCGAGCAACCGATCGCCGTTTGACCGCGATTCGCGCCTTTCCCCTTTCTTGCATGCGGATTTGAACATGACCCAACGTAACCTGACATTCGGACTGATGCTTCACGGCGCCGGCGGCCACATGAATTCGTGGAAGCATCCGGCCGGTCCCGCCGATGCGAGCGTCAATATCGATTTCGTCACCGGCATCGCGCAGAAGGCCGAAGCCAACGGCGTGGCATTCGTGTTCGTCGCGGACGGCCTCTACATCAACGAGAAATCGATCCCGCATTTCCTGAACCGCTTCGAGCCGATCTCGATCCTGTCCGCGCTTGCGACGGCGACCTCCAGGATCGGGCTGGCCGGCACACTGTCCACGTCGTACAGCCATCCGTTCACGGTGGCACGTCAGTTCGCATCGCTCGACCTGATCAGCGGCGGGCGAGCCGGGTGGAACGTCGTGACGTCGCCGCTCGAAGGGTCCGCGAAGAACTACGGCGGCGAACATCCGGATCACGCGCTGCGTTACGAGATCGCCGACGAATATCTGGAGACGGTGCAAGGCCTGTGGGACAGCTGGGACGACGATGCGTTCGTGCGCGACCGCGCGAGCGGCCGCTTCTTCGACCGCGACAAGCTGCACACGCTGAACCACCAGGGCCGCTTTTTCAACGTGGCCGGGCCGCTTAACATCCAGCGCTCGCCGCAGGGACAACCGGTGATTTTTCAGGCGGGTTCGTCGGATGCGGGCATCGCACTGGCCGGCAAGTATGCCGATGCCGTGTTTACCCACGCGCCGTCGCTCGACGAGACGCGCGAATTCGCCGAACGCGTGCGCGACAGCGCAGTGGCGCACGGTCGGTCGCGAACCGACGTGAAGATATTTCCCGGTATCGGGCCGATCGTCGGCGCGACGCGCGAAGAAGCCGACGCGAAGTACCGTGCGATTCGCGATCTGCTCACGATCGACGAAGCGTTGGCGTATCTCGGCCGCTTCTTCGAGCATCATGATTTTTCGCAATATCCGCTCGACGCGCCGTTTCCGGAGCTGGGCGAGCTCGGCAGGAACAGTTTCCGTTCCACGACCGATCGCATCAAGGAAGAGGCCAGGAAAAACGGCTCGACGCTCAGGGAGGTGGCGCTTGAAGTGGCGACGCCGAAGCCCGGGTTCATCGGCACCGGCGAGGAAGTCGCGGACGAGCTGATCCGCTGGTTCGATGCAGGCGCGGCTGACGGCTTCATCCTTGGCTTCCAGGTGCAGACCGAAGGGCTCGAGGATTTCATCCGGTATGTGATCCCCGCCCTTGAGGCACGGGGCCGCTACCACCGCGCGTTACCGGGCGTCACGCTTCGCGAACACCTTGGCCTGCCGCGTCGCGCGAGCCGCTACGCCACCGCCGAGACTGCGTGATGAACGATATTTCCCGGATTGTCGGCCACGCGCCGTTCGCACCGGATGCCGCGACGGCGCCGGTGCCCGACTACGCGGATTACCGGGTCGTGCCCGCACGCTATCCGGCGAGAACGGCCGGCACCGTCGCGGCGATCGTGCTGATCGCCGCCGTGCTCTATTCGGTGCTCGGCAATCCGCGCTGGGGCTGGAACGTCTTTGCTCACTGGTTTTTCTCGGAGGCGGTGCTCGCGGGCCTTGGGCAAACGTTGCTGTTGACGGCGCTCGGTGCCGTGCTCGGCTTCGCGCTGGCCATTCCGCTCGCGCTCGCGCGGCTCTCGCGTTCGCCGCTGCTGTCCTCTTGCTCATGGGCGTACATCTGGCTGTTCCGCTCGATCCCGACCATCGTCCTGCTGCTGTTGCTGAACAATCTCGGCTATCTGTACGACACGGTCAGGCTGGGTATCCCGTTCACGGACATCGTGTTCCTGCACGGCCCGACCACGGACCTGATCACGCCGTTCATGGCGGCCATTCTCGGGCTCACGCTGACCCAGGCCGCGTTTGCGGCAGAAGCGATCCGCGGTGGCGTCCTGTCGGTCGAACACGGGCAACGCGAGGCCGCGGCCGCGCTCGGCCTGCCGCGCGCGCGGCAGACCTGGCGCATCGTGCTGCCTCAGGCGATGCGCGCGATCCTGCCCGCCGCGTTCAATGACGTGATCGGCCTGGCAAAGGGGACGGCGGTCGTCTATATCCTCGCCATGCCGGATCTGTTCTACACGGTGCAGATCATTTACCACCGCAACCTCGAAGTGATCCCGATGCTGATGGTGGCGACCGTCTGGTATCTGGTCATCCTGACCGCGCTGTCGGCGATCCAGGTGCATATCGAGCGCCACTACGCGCGCGGTGCGACGCGCGACCCAGTCGCCGCATCGGGCCTCTCCCGGGTGTTGCGCAGAGGCCGTCTCGCGGTCGACGCGCTGCTGTCATGGGGTGCGGCGGCTGCCGCGCGGCCGGACGCCGCTGCCGCGCCGGGCGCCGAGGCGGCCGGGTGGGCGAAACAGCGTGTCGGTGCGGCCGTCGGCATTCATCGCGTATCGAAGAGCTTCGGGCCGCTGAAGGTGCTCGACAACGTGTCGCTGGCGATCCCGTCGGGGAGCGTGACGGTCGTGCTCGGGCAGTCGGGATCGGGCAAGTCGACGCTGTTGCGCACCATCAACCATCTGGAGCGCGTGGAAGAGGGATTCGTCGACATCGACGGTGAACTGGTCGGCTATCGCCGCGACGGGCGCACGCTTTACGAGCTCAAGGAAAAGGACATCCTGCGCCGCCGCGCCGAAGTCGGCATGGTGTTCCAGAACTTCAACCTGTTCCCGCATTTGACCGTGCTCGAGAACATCGTCGAGGCGCCGGTCGCGGCCGGCCTGTCGCGTGCGCAGGCAGAAGCGGAAGCACGCACGCTGCTTGCCCGGGTGGGCCTGGCCGGCAAGGCCGATGCATGGCCGCGTCAGTTGTCCGGCGGGCAGCAGCAGCGCGTCGCCATCGCGCGCGCGCTTGCGCTGAAGCCCAAGGTGTTGCTGTTCGACGAGCCGACTTCCGCGCTCGATCCGGAACTCGTGAACGAAGTGCTCGACGTGATCCGCCAGCTTGCCCGTTCCGGGACCACGCTGATCATCGTGACGCACGAAATCGGATTCGCGCGAGAGGTGGCGGACACGATCGTTTTCATGGACGGCGGGCGCGTCGTGGAGTCGGGGCCGCCGTCGGCGGTGCTGGCGGCCCCTGCGCATCCGCGTACGCGCGAGTTTCTGTCGAAGGTGCTGTCGTAGTGGTGCCGTGCACGGCGAGCGTCTCGACCGGCGTGTGGCGTGGGCGACATGCACCGGAATCACGGCAAATGACGAAGGATGAAAATGGTGAGCAACGTACGCATTGATCATATTGCGTTCCTGACACCGGGAAATTATCCCGACGAGGACGCGCGCGCGGGATTCGAGCGGACGCTCGAACTGTTCCGCGTCGGTGAGGTGCTCGGTTACGACAGCGCGTGGGTTCGGCAGCGCCATCTGGAGCGAGCCGTATCGTCGGCCGCCACGTTTCTCGCGGCGGCGAGCCAGCGCACGACCCGGATCGGACTCGGCGCGGCCGTGATCCAGATGGGCTACGAGAATCCGTTCAGACTGGCCGAGGATCTCGCGACCGTGGACGTGCTGTCGCACGGCCGGCTTAACGTCGGACTCAGTGCGGGCGCACCGAATCATGGCGCGCTGCTGGGCGAGCGGTTGTTCGATACCGACCCGGATCTGGTCGACTTCTCGCATGCGCGCGTGGCGCGCCTGCGTCGCAATCTTGCCGGCGACTGGCTCGGCGACGACGACACGTTCGTGGAATCGGCCGCCGGCCGTGTGCGGCCACGCGTGAGCCCGTATGTGCCCGGATTGACGGGCCGGCTCTGGTACGGTGGCGGCTCGAGGCGTTCGATCGAGTGGGCCGCCAGAAACGGCTTCAACCTGCTGATCGGCAATCTGACCACGGGCGAGGGGACGGACAGTTACGCCGATGCCCAGCTCCGGCAGCTTGAGCTGTACCGCGCGCACTGGAGCGAAGCCGTCGCTCCCCGCATCGCGCTGGGGCGCGTGATCGTGCCGACCGATGGTGCGAATGCCCGCGAGCGCGAACGTTATCGAGCGTTTGCCGATGCCCGCCATGCGCGCACGCTCGCGCCGCAGGGCGAGCGGCGCACGCTGTTCGCGCCGGATCTCGTTGGCCCCTCCGACGAGATCGTGGAGCGGTTGCTGGCCGACCCGGTGGTCGGACAGGTGCGAGAGCTGCGGCTCGAATTGCCTTACGACCTGCCGTTCGAGAACTACCGGCAGATTCTCGAGGACTTCATCACGCATGTCGCCCCGGCGCTCGGGTGGCAGCCGGTTGGACGGCGAGCATCCGCCGCGGCCCGACGCGATCGACATGACATTCCATCGAATGGCGCACGTGACCGAAGTCGGCGATGAACCGGACGCCGCCGGGCACGCCGCCCCTTCGACTTCGTTGCAACTGGACCGAACATGACAACCGTCTCTCAATCCCGGCTCGCGGCAATCGGCCGCCCGCGCCGCTTCGGCAACAAGCAGACTCATCCGGTACGCCGCTTCGGCGGCATCGCGATCGCCATCGTCCTGCATCTCGTCCTGGTCTGGGCGCTCGTGAACGGCCTCGCGACCCGGGTCGTCCAGATCGTCCAGCAACCGATCGAAACCCGGATCATCGTACCGGTGAAACCGCCCCCGCCGCCCCCTCCGCCGAAGCCGGTCGAGAAGGTCGTGTCGAAGCCGCGCGTGGCACCGCCGCCGCCGCCGTTCGTGCCGCCGCCGGAGGTGCGCGTGCAGGCACCGCCGCCGCCGACCATCACGCACCAGGACGTGCCGGCGCCAAGCGCCCCCGTGCACGAGGCGCCGCCGGCGCCGGCGCCGGTGCCGGTCGCGAAGCCGGTGAACCACGAGATCGGCGTGGTCTGCCCGAATTCGGACGAAGTCCGGTCGTCGATCGTCTACCCGACGGAGGCGCAGGACAACAACATCACGGGCGATGTCACGGTCGAATTCACGGTGGACCCGGACGGCCGCGTCACGAACCTCCGGGTCGCGCAGCCGGCCGACCCGGTGCTCAATCGTGCGGCGCTCAACGCGGTCAAGCGGTTTCACTGCATTGCGCAGGGAGAATCCGTGCGCGTGCGCGTACCGTTTTCCTTCAACCTGAATTGACGCGGGCCACGGCAAGCCGTTCGGCCGGGCCGGTTTTTCGAATCGACACATGACGCATACGGAGTCCTTATGAACAAGCGCTTTCGCGCCGCAGTCGCGGCAAGTCTGATGATCTCGGCCGGCATCGGCGGCACGCTGATCGCACCGCAAGCCGTGCTTGCACAGCAAACGGCGGCATCCGCGCCGAGCCAGGCCGCTCCCGGCGCGGCACCGACCTCGGCGGCACCGGCTGCCGCAAGCGCGGCCGATCGTGCGGTGCCGCCGCCCGAGCCCGCGACGTCGGCAACCGTCGAAAATCCGTACGGGCTGGGCGCGCTGTGGGCGAACGGCGACTTTGTCGCCCGCTTCGTGCTCGGGCTGCTCGTGGTCATGTCGCTCGGCAGCTGGTACATCATGATCACCAAGTTCGTCGAGCAGGCACGGGCGAACAGCCGGGCGAAATCGGCCGACCAGCAGGTCTGGAATGCGCCGACGCTGGCCGAGGGTGCCGCCCAGCTCGACGATGCGTCGCCGTTTCGCTTCATCGCCGAGAATGCGATCGAGGCGGGCGAACACCACGACACCGCATTGCTCGATTCGGTCGACCGCAATACCTGGATCGACCTGAACATCGAGCGTTCGATCACGAGCGTATCGAACCGGCTGCAGGACGGCCTGGCCTTTCTGGGCACGGTGGGTTCCACCGCGCCGTTCGTCGGCCTGTTCGGCACCGTGTGGGGCATCTATCACGCGCTGACCGCCATCGGCATCGCGGGCCAGGCATCGATCGACAAGGTCGCGGGGCCGGTGGGCGAGGCGCTGATCATGACCGCGATCGGCCTCGCGGTCGCCGTGCCCGCGGTGCTCGGCTACAACTTCCTCGTGCGCCGCAACAAGTCCGTGATGGAACGCGTGCGCGATTTCGGCGCGCAGTTGCACACCGTATTGCTCGCGGGCGGCAGGCGCGCGGCGGGCGGCATCGCGACACCGGCGGCACGGGCGCCGCAGGCGCTGGCGGCTCAGTCGTAAGCGGGGCGCGTCATGGCAATCAGTGTCGGCAGTGACGACAACGACGAGGTCATCTCGGCGATCAACACGACGCCGCTCGTGGACGTGATGCTGGTGTTGCTGATCATCTTCCTGATCACGATCCCGGTGGTGACCCATACGGTCCAGGTGCAGCTGCCGGCGGAGCGCGTCCAGCCGCTGCAGACGCAGCCGAAGAGCATCGAGATCGCGGTGAACCGGCAGGGCGACATCTTCTGGGGCACGGAGCATGTGGATTTGCCGACGCTGGTGGCGCGGCTGAAAGACGTGTCGGCGCAGGCGCCGCAACCGGATGTGCACGTGCGCGGCGACCAGGCCACGCCGTATCAGTACATCGGCAAGGTCGTGACCGCGTGCGAACGGGCCGGGATCGGCAAGGTCGCCTTCATCACGCAACCGCCCGCACGCGGCAGCTAAGGAGTTCGAACGATGGGTATGAACGTAGGCGCAGGCGCAGGCCGGGACGACCCCGAAGTGATGGTCGACATCAACACCACGCCGTTGATCGACGTCATGCTGGTGCTGCTGATCATGTTGATCATCACGATCCCGATCCAGATGCATTCGGTGAAGATGAACCTGCCGGTGGGGAATCCGCCCGTGCCGCCGCATCCTCCCCAGGTCGTACAGATCGACATCGGCGCCGACGGCACGGTCAACTGGAACGGCTCGGCAGTGGGCGGTGTGGCCGCGCTGGACGCGAAGTTTCGCGCGGTGGCGGCCGAGGCCGACCAGGACGAGATCCGGTTGCGTCCGGACAAGTCCGCACCCTACAAGGCGGTGGCCGAAGTGCTGGCCTCCGCCCAGCGCGAAGGGGCGACGAAGATCGGGTTGATCGGCAGCGAGCAGTTCACGCAATGAGTCATTCGATGGCGTCGGCGATCGAGCGGGCTTCAGGGCTCGGCGATTGATCGCCGCACGTCGGGCAGTCGCTCTTTCCGCAATCTCGGCACCGATGAAACCGAGGGAGGAGAGGAAGCGCCTTGACATCCAATTTCTGTACAACCAACGAATACCCATCATGAGCGAAACGCAGGCAGTGCGTCAGAACGGACGTGCCAGGCAGATTCATCTTGGCGCGACGATCCACGGTCCGGGCGGACACTACGCCGGGTGGCGCCATCCGGACGCGGTGATCGACGCGAGCATCAATCCGGATTTCGCGAGGCGCGTCGCCCGCGAGGCCGAGGCCGCGAAATTCGATTTCGTGTTCGTGGCGGACGGCCTGCATATCAACGCGAAATCGATCCCGCACTTCCTGAATCGTTTCGAGCCGCTCACGCTGCTGTCGGCACTGTCGGCCGTCACCGAACGGGTCGGGCTGGTGGGAACGCTGTCGACGTCGTACAGCGAGCCGTTCACGGTTGCCCGGCAGTTCGCGAGCCTGGATCACCTGAGCCGGGGGCGTGCAGGCTGGAACGTCGTGACGTCGCCGCTTGAAGGTTCCGCACGGAATTTTTCGCGCACCGAGCATCCCGAACATGACGAACGTTACCGGATCGCCGACGAATATCTCGAGGTGACGAAGGGGCTCTGGGATTCATGGGAGGAAGACGCGTTCGTGCGCGACCGCGCGAGCGGCGTGTTCTTCGATCCGGCCAAGCTCCATACGCTCAATCACAAGGGCAAGTATTTCTCGGTCGAGGGGCCGCTGAACGTCGGGCGTACGCCGCAGGCTCGGCCCATCCTGTTCCAGGCCGGCGCGTCCGACGCCGGCAAGCAGCTCGCGGCCACGCATGCGGATGCCGTCTTCACTCATCACGATACGCTGACCCAGGCACACGAATTCTATGTGGATCTCAAGCGGCAGGTGATCGAACAGGGGCGTCAGCCCGACGAGCTGAAGATTTTCCAGGGGATCGGCGTAATCGTGGGGCGGACGGCCGAAGACGCGGAGCAACAGTACCAGGAGAGCCTGAAGCTGATCACGGTCGGGAGCGCACTCGACCATCTCGGGCGATTTTTCGAACATCACGACTTCGGCCAATATCCGCTCGACGCGCCATTTCCGGAGCTCGGCGACCTCGGCAGCAACAGTTTCCGCAGCGGGACCGACGAGATCAAGCGCAACGCGCGCGAGCGCGGACTGACGCTGCGCCAGGTCGCGCTCGAAGCGGCTGCACCGCGGCCGCGTTTCATCGGTACGCCCGAGCACATCGCGGACGGCTTGCAGGAATGGTTCGAAGCCGACGCCGCGGACGGTTTCATCGTCGGTGGCGGTACGCCGACGGCATTCACCGATTTCGCGGAGCAGGTGGTGCCGATTCTTCGGGAGCGCGGTCTGTTCCGTGCCGAGTATCAAGGAGCGACCTTGCGGGACCATCTCGACGTGAGTTACCCGCGCAATCGCTACGCCGTGGCGTAATCCCGCCCGGAATCCGGCCGCCGGTTTCGTCCTCTTCGGGGTAGTCGTCCTGTTCGTGCCCTGCTTCGGAAGCCTTTTGGCGAAACCGCCGGATTTGGCGCGAAATGGACGATTACGGCCATTCATGGCCCGTCGGCTGGCGCGGCGCGGCCTTGGGGCTCGTGGCGCGGGCCGGCGGGGTCGAACGCGCTCGGAATCCCGGGTCATGGGCATCGGTGGCGCGATCCCGCCCCCGATCGGCCCCGTATGCGCGAGCAGCGATCTTTATCACCGCAGCAGATAAACGTATCCGAATCGCTTCGTTGACGCGTGCCGGCAAGGCCTCGTAGATTCGCGTTTTGACCGAATCAGAGGCCGTGCCGTGACGACTACCGCCATCCGCGATGCCGCAACGCTTTCCGCCGGGCATCCCGCCTTGCGGCCGGACGGCGCGGCGCAGCATTTCGACATCGTGCCGTTCGACGCGCCGCTCGGCGCCGAGGTCATCGGCCTCGACCTGTCGAAACCGCTCGACGCCGACGATTTCGCGCGCATCCATCGCGCGCATCTCGATCACCACGTGCTGGTGTTTCGCGATCAGCGCATCACGCCGGACGAGCACATCGCGTTCAGCCGCCGCTTCGGCCCGCTGCAGATTCACGTGCTCCATCAGTTCGCGCTGGCCGGCCACCCGGAAGTGCTGATCGTGTCGAACATCGTCGAGAACGGCAAACCGGTCGGGCTCGGCGACGCCGGCCATTTCTGGCATTCCGACCTGTCGTACAAGGAAAAACCGAGCCTCGGCTCGCTGCTGCACGCGCAGGAACTGCCGGCGGAAGGCGGCGACACGCTGTTCGCGAACATGCACCTCGCGTGGGACACGCTGCCGGCCCACTTGCGTCGCGCGGTCGAAGGGCGTCGCGCCGAGCATACGTATCTCGCGCGTTATGCGGAACTGCAGGCGCGCAGCCCGTGGCGGCCGAACCTGTCGCCCGAGCAGATCGCGCAGGTCGCGGCGGTCGTTCATCCGGTCGTGCGCACGCATCCGGAAACGGGCCGCAAGGCGCTGTTCGTCAGCGAGCATTTCACGACGCGCATCGTCGGGCTGCCCGACGACGAAAGCCGCGCGCTGCTCGACGAACTGTTCGCGCACAGCGTACGCACCGAGCACCTGTATCGGCACGCATGGCGCGACCACGATCTGGTGTTCTGGGACAACCGTTCGCTGATGCATCTTGCCGCCGGCACGCCCGACCACCTGCGCCGCAAGCTGTACCGCACGACGATCGAAGGCGACGCGCCTTTCTGAGCCGCGCGCCGCGTCATTCATTCCTGCCTCATCCCGACCGGAGTTCCGATGTCGTTTTCGTTCTTGCCGGCGCGTCGCGCGCTGGCGGCCACGCTCACCGCCGCGCTCGCCTTCGCGGGCGCGGTGATCCCGCAAGCCGCGCAGGCGGAGGGCCGCATCCGCATCGCCGAGCAGTTCGGCGTCGTCTACCTGATGCTGAACGTCGCGCGCGACCAGCAACTGATCGAGAAGGAAGGGCGCAAGGCCGGCCTCGACATCAAGGTCGACTGGGTGCGGTTGTCGGGCGGCGCGGCCGTCAACGACGCGCTGCTGTCCGGCGCGGTGGACATCGCGGGCGCGGGCGTCGGCCCGCTCCTGACCGTGTGGGACCGCACGCGCGGCCGGCAGAACGTGAAGGGCGTCGCGTCGCTCGGCAATTTTCCATACTACCTCGTGAGCAGCAACCCGAACGTGAAGACGATCGCCGACCTCAGCGCGAAGGACCGCATCGCGGTGCCGGCGGTCGGCGTGTCGGTGCAGTCGCGTGTGCTGCAGTACGCGGCCGCGAAGCAGTGGGGCGACAAGCAGTTCGACAAGCTCGACCCGCTCACGCAGGCGATTCCGCATCCCGACGCGACGGCCGCGATTCTCGCGAACAGCAACGTGATCACCGGCCACTTCGGCAATCCGCCGTTCCAGGAGCAGGAACTTGCCGGCAACCCGAACGCGCACATCGTGCTGAATTCGTACGACGTGCTCGGCGGCCCGAGTTCCGCGACGGTGCTGTACGCGACCGAGAAATTCCGCGACGACAACCCGAAGACCTATCGTGCGTTCGTCGCCGCGCTGGCCGACGCCGCACGGCAGATCGCGGCCGATCCGGAGCGCGCGGCCGACACCTATATTCGCGTGAACGGTTCGAAGATCGATCGCGCACTGCTGCTGAAGATCCTGCGCAATCCGCAGGTGCAGTTCAAGACCGCGCCGCAGAACACGCTGCCGCTCGCGCAGTTCATGCATCGCACCGGCGCGATCCGCAACGAGCCGAAGTCGTGGCGCGACTACTTCTTCGACGATCCCGCGACCGCCGGCGGTAGTTGAGCGGAGTCGACGCTGCGACGCCGCGATCGACGCTTATGCGTCGGCGCGGTTTCGATATGCGCAATCGATGGTTGGTCCGCGCGACGCCCGGCCGTATGTTGATGTTTTTCCCGCAAGAGATTCGATCGTGAACGCCACTTCTCCCCGAACCTGGTTGCCGCCGTATGCGGCACGCGGCGGCGCGTCGCCGGTCGCATCCGCCGCCCCCGATACAGGCGCCGCCGGGCAGCCGGCAGGGAATGCCGCGCAGGCCGGTGCGCACAGCGAACGCCTGCTGGCCATCGACCAGGTCAGC
This sequence comes from Burkholderia sp. Tr-20355, assembly GCF_017104685.1. Classification (NCBI taxonomy): domain Bacteria; kingdom Pseudomonadati; phylum Pseudomonadota; class Betaproteobacteria; order Burkholderiales; family Burkholderiaceae; genus Burkholderia; species Burkholderia sp. Tr-20355. Next base: position 30,651 of record NZ_JAAGPK010000093.1, read on the forward strand.
CTCGAATACCGCAGCGGCGCGCGGATCGTGCGCGCGACGCATCAGGTGAGCTTCGACGTGTACGGCAGCGACCGCTTCGTGCTGCTCGGCCCGTCGGGATGCGGGAAGTCGACGCTGCTGAAGGCAATCGCCGGCTTCATCGAGCCGGTCTCGGGTTCGATCGCGCTCGACGGCCGGCCCGTGCGCGGGCCGGGGCCCGACCGCGTCGTCGTGTTCCAGGAATTCGACCAGTTGCCGCCGTGGAAGACGGTCGTCGAGAACGTCGCGTTTCCGTTGCGTGTCGCCGCCAAGCTGTCGCGCGCCGAAGCACGCGAGCGCGCGCTGCACTATCTCGACAAGGTCGGCCTGGGCGCGTTTGCCGACGCCTATCCGCATACGTTGTCGGGCGGCATGAAACAGCGCGTCGCGATCGCGCGGGCGCTGGCGATGCAGCCGCGCGTGCTGCTGATGGACGAACCGTTCGCCGCGCTCGATGCGCTCACGCGCCGCAAGATGCAGGAGGAACTGCTGCGGCTGTGGGACGAATTTCGCTTCACGCTGTTGTTCGTCACGCATTCGATCGAGGAGGCGCTCGTGGTCGGCAACCGGATTCTGCTGCTGTCGCCGCACCCGGGCCGCGTGCGCGCGGAACTCAACAGTCACGAGCATTCGCTCGACAACGTCGACACCGGCGACTTCCGCGACAACGTCGCACGGATCCATCGCCTGCTATTCGACACCGACGCCCCCCATGTACCGACGACGGAGGACGCCGCATCATGAGTACGATCGATCCGGTCCTGCCGCCGCTGCCGCCCGTGCGCGACGAATACACCCGCACGCTCGTCACGCCGCCCGAAGCCGAGCGCGCGGCGCCGGCACCGCTGCTGCGCCGCATCGCCGGGGCCGCGTGGTTTCGCCGCGGCGTCATCGCGCTCGTGCTGATCGCCGCATGGGAGATCGTCGCGCGCATCGTCGCGAACGATCTGCTCGTCCCGACCTTCGGTGCGACGCTGGCCGCATTCGTGCAAGGCATCGAGTCGGGCGAACTGCTGGTCAAGACCGGCATCTCGATGTCGGTGCTGCTGCGCGGCTATGCGCTGGGCGTGCTGCTGGCGTTCGCGCTGACGTCGCTTGCCGTGTCCACGCGCATCGGCCGCGATCTGCTGACGATGCTCACGTCGATGTTCAATCCGCTGCCGTCCATTGCGTTGTTGCCGATCGCGCTGCTGTGGTTCGGGCTCGGCACCGGCAGCCTGCTGTTCGTGCTCGTGCACGCGGTGCTGTGGCCGCTCGCGCTGAGCATGTATACCGGCTTCGCCGGCGTACCGGTCACGCTGAAAATGGCCGGGCGCAACTACGGGCTCACGGGCCTGCGCCAGATCGCGCTGATTCTCGTGCCTGCCGCGCTGCCGTCGATCCTGTCGGGGTTGCGCGTCGGCTGGGCATTCGCGTGGCGCACGCTGATCGCGGCCGAGCTCGTGTTCGGCGCGAGCGCGGGCCAGGGCGGGCTCGGCTGGTACATCTTCCAGAACCGCAACGAGCTGTATACGGATCGCGTGTTCGCGGGCCTCGCGGCCGTCATCGTGATCGGGCTGCTGGTCGAGAACCTCGTGTTCGATACGCTCGAACGCGCGACCGTGCGGCGCTGGGGCATTCAGCACTGAGTATTGACGCGTCCGGACGCGATCAATCCCGGCGCATGCGGAACGTAAGCTGAAGTCGGCTTTTCGCGCGCGGCGGGTGGGTCCCTGTACTTGCGGGCGGCGTGTCACGTACGCCGCATAACGGATGCCGCGTCGTGCGCTGCCGCGATGCTCTCCGATCTACGCGAACAAGGATCTGCCGAATGACTGCCCGTGATGCGCTCGATCCGCGCGACGCATGGCGCGACGCGCGCGGGTGCACTGCCCGATGCGGCGGCAAGCGGAGCGAGACGGGTCATAGCTTGCCCGGCCTGGGGTCGGGCACGAAGCCGTCGCGGTTCGGCATCTTCACGCGCGGCAGCGTGCGCGCGTCGAGCCGGGCGTCGCCGGGCACGATGCCGTTCAGGTGGAGGACGTACGCGGTGACCGCGTAGACGTCGTCCGCGCTCAGCGATTGCGGTGCGTTGTACGGCATTGCCCGGCGAATATAGTCGAACAGCGTCGTCGCGTAGGGCCAGTAGCTGCCGACCGTCTTTTTGGGTTTCGCGCTCGCGAGCGATCCGATGCCGCCCACGAGCGGATCGCCGACACCGCCTTCGCCGCCGGCGCCGTGACACATCGCGCATTTGTCGGCGAACACGTGGCCGCCGCGTGCGACCGTGCCCGCGCCGGGTGGCAGGCCGGTGCCGTCCGGCGCGACGTCGATGTCCCACGCGGCGAGCGCCGCGCGATCGACCGGCTGTCCGAGGCCGAAGCCGGCGCCGAACGCGCCCGACGTCATCGCGCAGCCCGCCAGCAGGCAAATGAGCACCTTACGCATTGCGCACCTCGCCGTCCGTGCCCACGCGCCAATTCTGGATGCCGTTGTAGTGGTACTGCGAGTTCAGGCCGCGTGCGGCGACGAGCGCGTCGCGGGTCGGCTGCACGTAGCCGGTTTCGTCGGTTGCCCGGCTTTGCAGGTCGGCCGGCTCGCCGCGCCATACCCAGTCGGCCTCGAAGCGTGTCAACGCACGATCGCGTACGTCGCCGGTGAGCCGTGCGGGTTGCCACGTGCGACCGCCGTCGGTCGACACGTCGACGGCGCGAATCCGGCCGCGGCCCGACCACGCGTAGCCGCTGATCGGGTAATAGCCGTGCGCGGCGAGCCGATGGCCGGCCGACGGCCGCGTGATCACCGATTTCGCGTCCATCTCGAACACGAACTGGCGCGCGCAGCCGTCGGGCAGCAGATTCGTGTATTTCGACGTTTCCTCGCGCGTCATCTCGGGCGCACGCACCAGCTTCAGCCGTCGCAGCCACTTGATGTTCGTGTTGCCTTCGAAACCGGGCACGATCAGCCGCACCGGGTAGCCGTTCTCGGGGCGCAGCCGTTCGCCGTTCTGCGCATAGACGACCAGCGCGCGCTCGAGGATCCGGTCGAGCGGCAGGCTGCGCGTCATCGCCGCGCCGTCCGCGCCTTCGGCGAGCAGCCAGCGTGCGTCGGGATCGATGCCCGTCTCGTCGAGCAGCGTCGACAGCCGGACGCCGGTCCATTCGCAGCACGACAGCAAGCCGTGCGTGAACTGGACCGGCAGCCCGCTCGGGCCGTTCCATTCGCTGCCCGTGTTACCCGAGCATTCCAGGAAGTGGATCCGCGATTCGGACGGAAAACGCAGCAGGTCGTCGAGCGTGAAGACGCGCGGCTCGCGCACGAGGCCGTGCACGACGACCCGATGGCGTTGCGCATCGATGTCCGGCACGCCCGCGTGATGACGCTCGTAGACGAGCCCGTTCGGCGTGATGTCGCCGAACAGGTCGGCGAGCGGTGTCATCGACGAGCCGGAACCGGGCAGCGCAGGCGTGCGGGCGCTGCGGCGAATCACGTCGTGCTCGTGCTGCCCCGGCACGCCGTAGGGTGGCGACAGCAGTGGCGCGCCGGGCGCACGCGTCCATGGCGGCACCTCGAGCGGCTGGCTCGCCAGCGCGCCGCCGGCAGGCAGCATCGCAGCCGCCCAGCCGCCATGGACGCGTG
>NZ_JAAGPK010000094.1:0-266 GCF_017104685.1 Burkholderia sp. Tr-20355
GAGTGGTAGAGAGTGAAGATCTATCAGATCAGACAGGAAAAGTAGCGCAGTAACCGATGTAGTAGCAAACTTAGAAAAGAGATGGCGGACAACTGTATCGTGATGAATGGTTAAGTAGTGGTCGTGCGACAGTATCGTGGTTTGTTTGAAGCTGATGTGAGTGCGTTAAGCAAGATTTCCATGTCGTAAGATCTACGAGAGGGCAAGATTGACTTTGGCGTTTTTTTTTTTTTAATGATCCGGCCACCACCGACATCTACCCTGAC